>DLXW01000183.1:3681-19714 GCA_003448685.1 Cyanothece sp. UBA12306 | reverse complement strand
TCCCCAAGATCAGGCCTTATTTGGCATTGTTCAAGGGGGAATTTATCCAGAATTACGACAATCTGCGGTGAACTCCCTCATTAAATTGGATCTACCTGGTTATGCCATTGGTGGAGTTAGCGTGGGAGAAGATCCCGCCCTAGTTCGACAAATTGTCCAATTAACTGCCCCCTTGCTTCCAGCTACTAAACCTCGGTATTTAATGGGAGTGGGAACCTATCGGGAAATGGCAATGGCGATCGCGTCGGGGATAGATTTATTTGACTGTGTAATTCCCACCCGTTTGGGCCGCCACGGGACTGCTTTGGTCAAGGGACAACGTTGGAATCTCAAAAATGCCCAATTTAAAGAGGATTTTAGTCCCCTTGATGAAGAATGCCCCTGTTATACCTGTCAGACCTTTACCAGGGCTTATTTGAATCATTTAGTGCGATTAAAAGAGATGTTAGGCTGTATTTTGTTATCCTTGCATAATGTTACCGAATTAGTGCGGTTTACCCAACAGATTCGGCAGGCGATTTTAGGCGATCGTTTTGTCGAAGAATTTGGCAATTGGTTAGATTAGTAATTTTATTTTAACTCTGAAAAAGTAGGTAAAAAATGGTTCAAGCTATACCTAAAAATAAGTCAGTAACTTTTGACGAATTTGTTTTGTGGAAACCAGAGGGGGGACTTTATGAATTACATAATGAAGTAATTGTTCAAATGGCACAACCAGTAGGAGAACATGAGGATATTACAAACTTTTTGACAGAGAAAATTACGTTTGAATATCTTCGTTTAAATTTACCCTACAGGATTGCTAAAACCGTATTAATCAAGCCAATTCAAGGTGAATCAGCCTATGCACCGGATGTTTTAATTTTAAATCGTCCTAACCTAGTTAATGAACCTTTATGGAAAAAAGCATCTACTTTTACTCAAGGTGCGTCTATTCCTTTAGTTATTGAAGTAGTTAGCACTAATTGGAGAGTAGATTATTTGACTAAGGTAAAAGATTATGAAGAAATAAGTATTGCTGAATATTGGATCGTTGATTATTTAGGGTTAGGAGGGAGAAGATTTATCGGTAATCCTAAACAACCAACTATCTTAATTTACGAATTAATTGAGAGTGAATATCAAGCAACAAAGTTTATCAATGATGACCGAATAATATCACCTACTTTTCCAGAGTTGGTATTAACAGCCAACCAAGTTTTTCAAGCAAATAACTAACAGTTGTGAGCAATGAAATTAGGTCAATTTTTTGGGATCATGTCCTTGCCACCGACTAATGGGAATACAATCAATGTCTAATTGATCGAGGGTACGGGCAACCACAAAATCCACTAAATCTTCAATAGTTTGGGGGTTATGATACCAAGCAGGAATGGCTGGAACAATTCTCACACCAGTTTCCGCTAAAGTGGTCAAATTCCGTAGATGAATTAGACTTAAAGGAGTTTCTCGGGGAACCAAAACCAAAGGCCGACCTTCTTTTATTTGAACATCAGCCGCTCGTTCGAGTAAATCCGAACTTAACCCTGTAGCTAATTTAGCCACCGTACTCATGCTACACGGAAGAATAATCATACCCAAAGTCCGAAAAGAACCACTAGCGATATTTGCCCCCAGATCTCCCCAACGGTGACAATAAAGTTTCCCTGTGGTGGGTACTCCTGCCTGTTCGCGCCAAAAAATCCCCTGTTCTTCGGGTTCAGGAGGCATCCTTATTCCCTGTTCTGCTTGCCAAACCATGTAGGTGGCTTTAGAAGCAACTAATTCAATGGTATAGTCTGCTTCTAGGAGAAACTTTAGGGATCGAACGGCATAAATCAAACCTGATGCCCCACTAACTCCCAAAATCAAGGGTTTGGCCTCCGAATTTCCCCACTGAGATTGGGGTTTAACTTCCGACTTCTGACTTCCGACTTCTGACTTCTTCAAATGAGTCCCTCTAGTTCAAGTTCTTCAATCATTTGGAGTCCTCTAGGATCTCCTACCCGTAGCAAAGCACTTCTTGCATCGTCTTTGACCCCAAGATCCTCATCTTCAGCCAAAGCTTCAATCAAAGCGTCGATCGCCGTAGCATAAACCACATTAGAGGGCAATTCCCGACATAGTTGTCCGATGGCCCAAGCACAGTTACCCGGGACAGCAGCTACCCCATCTTGCCTTAAGCCTTCGATTAAAGGTGGAAGGGCAATAATAACATCTTCGTATTCTAGCGCAGCAATCTGGGCTAAGCTACTGGCAGACCAGAGACGAACAGCAGAAATATCGGTTTTGAGAGCATGAATTAGAGGACTAAGGGCACGGCGATCGCCACAATTGCCCAGGGCCCAGACAATCCCTTTGCGGACATAACCATTCCAATCATTTTCTAGTAGGCTAATTAAGGCGGTTACGGATTCAAGATTGGTATTTTTGCCCAAAGCATAGGCTGCACTAACTCTGACTAAGGGACAAACATCTTGTAACAGGTTAATTAAAGGTGCGATCGCCCGTTCGTCTTTCAATTCACAAAATACCCGTGCTGCCAACATTCGTTGTGAAGGTTCGCAATCACTCAGCAGGGGTAACATCACCTCGGGATCAGGAGGTGTAACGCTTGAATCTGCTGATTTTAATTGATCCAACGGGTCATCAAATTTATCTGCCGTCTCCATTTCCCTGAGGTCTTCTTCGTGCATAATTGTTAGAATAGGCCACTCTAAACCATTTAACCAGTTTTCTGGTGTCTTGTCCTGGGTTTTGAGCTATTTGGCCTTGAGGAATCACGAGACATAAAGGTCAATCTCCTAAACAAATGCCTAAACCTCGTGCTGTTTTTACTAGCGTCCCTTCAGGATCAACCGTGCGATAGGTTTTAATAGCCTCAGCGATGGGAACACTGACAATCTGTCGGTTTTGCCAAGCCACCATTTGATCGTATTTTTCTTGAGCAATTAAATCCACCGCAGCCACGCCAAAAGCCGATCCTAAGAGACGATCAACAGGCGAAGGAATCCCTCCTCGTTGGATATGCCCCAACACGGTTACACGGGTTTCTGCACCAGTTTTAAGAGCAATCTGTTCGGCGATATACTTGCCAATCCCTCCTAAGCGATCCTCACCGAGTTCTTTAATTTGTGTCAGTTGATCTCCGAGTTCCGTCCGTACTGCCTCGGAAACCATTACTAAACAGAAATGTTTACCTCTTTCTTGGCGTTGGCGAATTTTACGGCAAACATTAGCTATATTATAAGGAATTTCAGGGATTAAGATAATATCGGCTCCCCCAGCAATTCCTGCTGCTAAAGCAATGTGTCCTGCATCACGTCCCATCACTTCCAAAATCATAACCCGATTATGACTGGCTGCGGTAAAATGTAGACGATCTAGGGCTTCTGTGGCAATATTAGTCGCTGTATCGAAACCAATGGAAACTTCGGTGGCTCCCACATCATTATCAATGGTTTTGGGAATTCCTACTAAGTTAATGCCTCCTTGTTGAGCTAAACGGCGCAAAATGGCTAAACTGCCATCACCTCCAATGCCGATTAAGGCATTTAACCCTAGATTATGATAACCTTCGATAATTTCTGAAGAGCGATCGAGCAACGTTCCATCACTCATAGGAAAAGCAAAAGGATCACCTTTATTGGTAGTTCCGAGAATAGTTCCTCCCATCAGCAATAATGAATCAACTTGATTAATCTCAAACTCGATAGTCCTAGGAGGACGACTCATTAACCCATGGGTTGCTTCACGAATACCAACTACTGTCCAATCATAAGTCTCTATAGCATGGTGGACTACTGCCCGAATTACTGGATTTAACCCCGCACAGTCTCCTCCACTGGTAAGAATGCCAATCCGTTTTTTTGCTCCCATTTCTTATTATCCATCAAATTTTGCTCTACTCTATTGTTGGATTTTTTGGCTCAATAACCATAGACTTTAAGGAATTCTCCATAAATTATCAATTTAGTGCTTAAGTTCTGATCTTAAAAGCCTAAAGTTAGATTGTGTACTATCAGCTTAAAATGTAAAATGGAAGTTGGTTAGGGAACAACATTGGAGCAGTTAGTCTTGCTGCAATAAACTGCAATCAAGAGAATTCGACTGAATAATTTAGTTCAAGTTGAATTATTATTGAGTATTCCATCACGAGAATGATCAAAGTAATCTCTTAGTTAATCAGTTTCGCAGCACTAACTGGTCTTTTCCACTGTTAGGAATTATGTATAATTATTGATTTAGTTTTAATAAATCTTAATCGACTAAGGTATTCAGAATATGCAAGAGTAATTGTGTTGTTCAAGCCAAGTATCTCAATCTGATGCTAATTAAGCTTGGAACGTTTGAAAATCACGTTAGAGTTGCTTGTGATGATCCAAAAAAGTTTGATTAATAAAGTATTTTCCGTTTTCTTAGGAGTTATCTTAATTCTGGGGATCGGTGCCTCACTAAGCGGAAATACTCCATTTTTGACCAAAACTGCTCGTGCTGCTAGTCAAGTCACTATTGGAAATAAAACCTTAAGTGTAGAGTTTAACAAGGATTATTCCGGTGGAGACTATACAAATGTTCGAGGGACTGATCTAGACATTTGTCTCAAAACTTGTGCAGAAGATACACAATGTAAAGCTTACACCTACAATCCAACAGGAGTTAACTATGATGGTAATCCTGTTTGTTGGTTGAAATCTTCAGCTAATACCCTTAGTAGTGTACCCTCTTCCCTCAACGTAGCTACAGGTAAAGTTCTAGATGTTTCATCTAATACAACTCCAACTCCAGATACTTACCCTGAGTATGATGAATACGCTCTTGAGGAGCTGCTAGAATACAGAGAGTGTATTCAGTGCTATCTAGAGGGAGCTAACCTTGCAGGAAAGGATCTCACAGGAGCCTACCTAGTATTATCCCATCTCGACAGAGCCAATCTTAGCGGAACCGATTTTACCGGAGCCCATCTCGGTGAAGTCGATCTCACAGGAGCTAATTTAGAGGGAGCTATTGTGGACGGAGCTTTCTTATACGGAGCTATTATGCCCGACGGTTCTATCTTTGATCCCTATGAATTTGAACGGAACAATTTTGGTACAGTTGGATACCCTTATCATTAGTGTTTAAGGAATTGTTCACTGTCAATTAATTAGAATTGGTTGGGGTTTGGTTGAGAATACCAAACTCTTTTTGTTTGTTCATTAAATCCTATTTACTATTGCTTCTTTGCAACTAAGAATTTATCATATCTTATGTCTCGAAGAGCCTAATTAATTTTGTGTCTCACTTACCAACAATGAATTCTACAACCCCTCAACCTAATCTGTCTCGTCCCTTAAAAGTTGGTATCATTGGCACAGGATACGCTGCTCAAAGACGTGCTGAAACCTTAATCAAAGATGAGCGATCGCAGTTATGCTATGTTAGTGGTCATACTCGAGAAAATGTAGCTAATTTCTGTCAAACCTATAATATTTCAGCTTGTGACTCCTGGGAAGCTCTAGTTAACCATCCCGAACTCGATTTAGTGGTTATTTGCAATATTAATCGAGATCATGGGGCGATCGCTCGTCAAGCCATACAATCAGGAAAACACGTTATTGTAGAATATCCTCTCTCTTTAAATTTCTCCGAAGCTACTGAAATAGTTGCCTTAGCGACAGAAAATAACTTACTCCTCCATATCGAACATATTGAGATTTTAGGGGGACTGCACCAAACAGTTCTTGAATATCGATCTCAATTGGGTGACGTTTTTTATGGACGATATACTACCATCAATGGGGTTCATCCGGTTACCCGTCGTTGGAGTTTTAATCGAGAGATGTTTGGTTTCCCTTTTATGGCTGCTTTACCGCGTATTCATCGCTTTACTGACTTATTTGGGGAAGTTGAAACGGTATTTTGTCAGTCTCGCTTTTGGGATGTTCCAAATTCCGATTATTTTACCGCTTTTTTGTCTAATGCAAATTTGGGTTTCAAAAATGGATTAAAGGTTGATTTAGTTTACGGGAAAGGAGATCGATTTTGGAAAAATGATCGCACCTTTGAATTATACGGCGATCGCGGAACTTTAATTTTTCAAGGAGATCAAGGAAAATTAATGACACAACAAGGAGAAAAAACCCTTGAATTACCCCCCCGTCGCGGTTTATTTGCCAAAGATACAGCAATGGTTTTAGATTATTTATTTGAGGGGAAACCATTATATATTGACCCCCAATCTAGTCTTTATGCTCTTAAAATTGGTGATGCTGCTAATCAATCTAATCAATCAGGGCAGATCATTAATTTATAGTTTTTGTCACTTCTAATTTGTCTTTGACGTTCGTATAATAATAAAGCACAGACAATCGCAACATTTAGTGATTCCACTTTTTTTTCCTGGGGAATACTAACTGTTTGATTTGCTAAATTAGCTAAATATTCTGATAAACCAGCACCTTCATTTCCTAGTAAAATCAAGCTAGGTTTAGTGAAATCCAATTCCCAATAGGTTTTAGTTGCAGTGGGTAAAGTAGCAATAACTTGTACTCCCTTAGCTTGATAATTTTTAATTATAGATGATAAATTAGACTTGACTATTAGAGGTACATGAAACCAAGCACCAGCAGAACTCCTGAGGACTTTAGGATTATCAATTTCTACACTCTCAGAACTTAACCAAATTCCTTGAACTTCTGTTGCTAAAGCTGTCCGAATAATCGTACCTAAATTACCAGGATCTTGTAATCTTTCTAAAACTAAGCCTAACTGAAAATTGATTATTTGAGGTTCATTAATAGCTAAACGAATTGCTGTTGCTATTACTCCATCAGGATTAACTGTTGTTGCCATTGCTTGTAAAACTTCTGGAGATACTAACTCAATGCGTTGAGCTTTCTGAGAAGCTAATTCCCACAACTGAGGATAACGAATTTGCCACTCGTAAGTATAACATAGACAATCTAGGGAACAATCAACCTGACAAGCCGTCTCTAATGAGTGTGTTCCCTCCAAAAGAAACAGGTTTTGTTCGCGCCGTCCTTTAGTACGATGTAATTTCCTAATCTGTTTAACTAAAGGGTTTCTCAGACTCGTAATCATCAAAAAAAGGGAATATTTATTCCTCTATTGCTAATCTGAATCGATGCGGAACTCGGGACTTGAACCCGAAAGTCCTTGCGGACACTAGAATCTGAATCTAGCGCGTCTACCAATTCCGCCACGTCCGCTTATTTATATTCCGGTTTACCATTATAGCACTTAGGACAAGATATAGATCAAAAATTAATTATTGTACTGAGTTTCCAAGAAATTTTCCTGGGCAGAATTTTCTGAATTTGGATAATTCCTTTGCCAGTCTTTCCCTAGGACAATGGTAATATCGGAGGCGAGGGTTCCGGTACTTTCGACTAGGACTTCCCCAACTCCCAAGGATGCACGTAAGGTGGATGCCCCGACATCGTCTCCTCGTTGTGCGATGATTCGGGTTTTATTCAAGGTTTCTTCCCAGTTATCGCTAACAAAAACGCGACGATAGCCCTCTTCTCGTAAATAGTTAATCATTTGTGTTACCGCTTCGGGATCTTCGGTGCTATCTTGAATAGCAATCCTTAAACGGGTGGGATCATTTACTTGAATGGTTTCAATGTCACCATGATCGAAGTATTCGGCGACCATTTCCCGAATTTGATTACGATAGGGTAACCAATAGCTGATTTCTTTTTTACCATCTCCACTAAAGCCACCTGGAACCATCAGCATTTGCATATTAGATCTTTCGGTTTGGGAAGCAAAACCAGCTAAAGCAACTAATTCCTCGACCGTTAGATTTGTATCGATATACGCGCCAATAACCGAGAGAATTTCGGGCATTTTAAGAATAGTTTGCGGTTTTAATGCCTGTTCAACCACGGACCGCATTAACATTTGTTGTCTTTGTACTCTCCCAATGTCTCCGTAGCGATCGTAACGGTAACGCAGAAATGCTACAGCATCAGATCCATCGAGGTGTTGTTCTCCTTGTTTAAGATCAATGTAAAGATGTTGACTATGATCGGTGTATTTCATGTCTTTGGGGACGTAAACGTTAACGCCTCCTAGGGCATCGATGACTTTTTCTACCCCTTGGATATTAACTCTAACATAGCGATCAATTGGTACGTCTGCTAATAACTTACTCACAGCTTCTGCGGCTAAAGCTGGACCACCATAATAATTTGCTTCATTAATTTTTTGAATACCACGACCAATATTAGCCTGGGTATCTCTAGGAATGGAAAGAACCCGTAATTTTTTCCCATTGGGGTCAAAGCGTAACAACAGCATGGTATCAGATAAACCTTTAAAAGAATTGACCAAGGCATGGTAACCTAAGTCCTCTTGGGGTTTTTCGTCTAGTTCTGAGGTTAAAACTTTGGTTCCTAAGACCAGAATATTCACTGGACGACTAAGTTCAGGTAAGCGTAATTTTTTATAGGCAATGGCTTCGTCTTGGCTAAAAACTTTTTCTTCTTCAGGACTTAAACTACTTTGTCTGAGGGGAGTCGCTGAGAGGGAAACAGCCAGAATTGCCCCAGCAGCAGCAGATACCAAAGAAACCGCCGTCAGTCCCATCCCAATTAATAGCCAATTACCCTTTTGCTTTTTCGCTTTGGGTTTAGCTACAGTTGGTCTTTGGTCTTGATCGGGACTTTTCAGATAGGATTTTTTGACTGACACAGCTTTCCTCACACCTTAGATAATGTCCTTTACAATTTGGCGGTTTTAGCAAATCATCGTTATTTAGGATAACCTCTTTAGGATTCGGACAATAATCCCATTCGGCAAATTATGCCACAATATAAAGAAATTGGCTATTGGCATTGTAACCTGATCTTTAAATTTATTCAGGAATCTGTTCTTGGTACTATAGTTTAGGTTTTTTGCATCATAAATAACTATTATGCTAAATCAACCCTCAAAAATTTGGAATCCTCAACATTGGGCAAGCTGGAAACCCTTTGGAGTAGGGGAGCAATATCCTAATAACTATTGGGAACTGGTGCGAACAGTTTGGGAAAATCGCGATCAATTGCCCTATGCTTGGAATATTCTTAACCAAGGCGTTTGTGATGGTTGCGCCTTGGGAACAACGGGAATGAAAGATTGGACAGTTGAAGGATTTCATTTATGCAATGTGCGGTTGAGACTTTTGCGTCTTAATACGATGTCTGCTTTTGATCCCCAATGTCTTAGTGATGTCTCTTTATTGCCTAGTAAACGCAGTTCCCATCTACGAAAAATGGGAAGATTACCCTATCCTATGAGACGGGATCAAGGGGATAAAGGTTTCCATCGTATTAGCTGGTATGAAGCCCTAGACTGCATTGCCAGTCATATTCGTCAGACAAAACCCGATCGCACGGGCTATTATTTGACCAGTCGGGGAACAGTTAATGAAACCTACTATGCAGCGCAAAAAGCCGTTCGTTCTCTGGGGACAAATAACGTGGATAATGCGGCTAGAATTTGTCATTCTCCTAGTACCACAGGGTTGAAAACTTCTTTAGGAGTAGCAGCGACCACTTGTTCCTATAAAGATTGGATCGGCACGGATTTATTAGTATTTATTGGCTCAAATGTAGCGAATAATCAACCGGTAACTGTTAAATATCTCCATTGGGCCAAAAAAGCCGGTACTCGTATTGTCATGATTAATAGTTATCGGGAACCAGGAATGGAAAGATATTGGGTTCCTTCTATTCCTGAAAGTGCTTTATTTGGTACTAAATTTGCTGAAGATTGTTTCTTGGTTAATGTGGGGGGAGATATGGCTTTTCTTAATGGAACCCTTAAACATTTAATCGAAAATAATTGGACTGATCATTATTTTATTACCCATCATACTAAGGGATTTAATGAACTTAAAAATACTCTAAGTGATCAATCTTGGGAGAAATTAGAACAGCTTTCTGGGGCAACCAGACAACAAATGTATGAGTTTGCTCAAATGATTCACCAAGCACAAAAAGCCGTCTTCGTTTGGAGTATGGGCATTACCCAACATCCCTGGGGAGAAGATAACGTTAAAGCTATCATTAATTTAGCCTTGACTAAGGGATTTGTTGGGCGGGAAGGTTGCGGTTTAATGCCTATTCGTGGTCATTCTGGGGTACAAGGAGGGGCAGAAATGGGCTGTTATGCTACGGTGTTTCCTGGGGGCAAATCTATTAATAGTGAAAATGCGCAAAAATTGGGTCAACTTTGGGGTTTTGAAGTTCCTACTACTCAAGGATTAATTACTTCAGAAATGATCGATGCTGCTGCTGATGGTAACTTAGACGTTTTAGTCTCAGTCGGTGGTAATTTTTTGGAAGTTTTACCCGATCCAGATTATGTAGAAAATGCTCTTAAAAAAGTTCCTTTAAGGGTTCATTTTGATATTATTTGTTCTCCCCAAATGTTCCTTGAACCAGCAGAAACCGTTATTTTATTACCTGCTACTACTCGCTATGAAATTCCTGGGGGAGTTACGGAAACTAATACAGAAAGACGGGTAATTTTTAGCCCCGAAATTCCTGGACATCCCATGGGAGAAGCAAGGCCAGAATGGCAAGTTTTTCTGGAGATAGCTAAACGGGTTAACCCAGAATTAACTGATAAATTATCTTTTGAAAATACCACAGCTATTCGGCAAGAAATTGCTCAAGTTATCCCCCAATATGCAGGAATTCAACATCTCAAAGAAGCTGGAGATCAGTTTCAATATGGGGGTTCTCATCTGTGTTTTGGTTGGAATTTTCCCACCCCTGATCATAAAGCAAAATTTATTGCTCTTTCTCCCCCAGAAAATCAGTTACCTGATGGTTATTTTGCGGTAGCAACTCGTCGGGGAAAACAGTTTAATAGTATGGTACAAGAAAACAAAGATGCTATTACAGGTGCATTCCGAGAAGCTATTTTGATCAGTAAATTAGATGCTGATAAATTAGCACTAAAACCAGGTGATCCTGTGGTTTTAAAGAATGAATGCGGAGAATATCAAGGTAAAATTTATTTGGCACCAATTCAACCAGGTAATTTACAAATTCATTGGCCAGAAGGTAATATCTTACTAGATAATAAACAGCGATCGCCTGTTGCTGGTATTCCTAATTATAATGCTATTGTTCGTTTAGAAAAAATATAACAATTCCCAGAAAAAACTAATCCATCTTAAATGACTAACCCAGGAATTGCTAACTGTTCTACTTTTTTGTCTGAGTTGCTAATAATTTCTAATTGAAGATAATGCTCCCACTTTTTCTCTAACATAGCAATTAGGCATTTTCCTAAATGATAGGACATATTGACCGGAACAGCATTACCAATTTGTTTGTATTGGGTGGTTAAAGAACCGGTAAATTCCCAATCATCAGGAAAAGTTTGTACTCTCGCATATTCTCTTACTGTGAGGGGTCTAGTTTCATCAGGATGACATCTTTCAGTTTGGGTTTGTGCTGGACTACAAGTAATCGTTAAACAGGGTTCATCCCAAGATAACCTCTTAGCAAAACCTGTTCTACCTCCACCTTTAAAAAAACTATTTTTTAGATATTTTTTTTGGATATCTAAGGGTAAATCTTTCCAATTTCCTCCGGGGGGAACTAATTCCATAATCGCTTTTTTTTGTTCTTTATATTTAGTTCCAATAGAGTCAGGACAATTTTTTAAGGCTTCTCTTAGAGAGATTGTATAGTTTTTAGGTGTGGGGAAAATAGCGGGAATTGCTAAATCTTTACGGACGGCAATAATAACAACTCGTTCCCGTTTTTGGGGAACATCTAAGAATTGGGTACTGATGACCTTATAACTAGGTTTATAACCTAATTGTTCTAAGGATTTTAACATAATAGATAGAGTTTTTCCCTGTTGATGACTCAGTAAACCTCTGACATTTTCTGCTAAAGCTATCTTAGGTTTAATTTCTGCTAAACAACGGGCAAACTCAAAAAATAAGGTTCCTCTAGTATCTTCAAATCCTTTTCCTTTTCCTGCATAACTAAAAGCTTGGCAAGGAAATCCCCCAGATACAATATCTATTTTATTCTGATAGGGTTTAAAATCAATCTTACTGACATCCTCCTGCATAACTTGCCAATTAGGGCGATTTTTTTGCAAAGTATTCACACAGTCTTTGTTGATTTCTACTAATAATTGAGTTTTTAATCCCGAATTTTCTAACCCTAATGCCATTCCCCCGCAACCAGCAAATAATTCAATTACGGTTAAATCTGTTTTCTGGTCACTTTGTAAAACTTTAAAGCCTATTTCTTGAGATTGGCCATTCCAACTATTGTAAACTCTTTGCAGTAATTCTAAATCAAACAACCTAATCTGATGATTTTTTTCGCTTTTAATTAGTTTTTTCTTTTCCCAAGTACGAATTAAATCAGGAGAAATTCCTAAAAATTCTGATGCTTGATTTAGGGTTAGTTTTGTCATTTGATACTTTTATTTTTAACTTGTATTCCACAATTGTAACTCAAATTTAATTAAAGCTTCAACTATAAAGTTCTTTGTCAAGTTCATTAATAGTCTTAGCAACTTTGCTAAGCATTAAATCATAGTCTAAATTAATTAATGACCAAAATGATTTACCAGCCATTAATTCTATATTGTAATTTTTAACTGATTTAGCACTAATTGTCCATGAACTACCCATATCTAAGGCTGCTGCAAATATTGAATAGGGATGAATTTTTAATTCTTCAATACTTCTATCTTTCTGGCTTCCTGTTAATGTATCTTTTTTTGTTTTTAGTTGTGTATATTTAATTATGCCTCTATCATGAATTATTAAATCAACCCCTTTTAGTTTAATACCTATTTCTTGATTTGGAATATAGACTTGATTACTCAAATTAGCGATATCTTCAAATTTATGACCTAAGTTTTCTGAAATAAAACGAGTATATATATTAGATAAATATAAATTTTCACTCCCGGAAAATTGAAATATATTTTTAAATCTTTGTTTGGTAGTTTTACTTATTTTTCTAAATTGTTCTTTTTCTTGCCTTAATCCTTCTAAAACTTCTTTTTTAAATTTAGCCATTATGTTATCTATTTCCTCACTAATATTCAATAAAAATGGAGAACTTAGTGATATTTTAAAATAATCATCAAGATAATCATCCATAACTCTGCATAATTGATATGTATCAATTAAGTTTTTAGCAATATTGTTAGGAACCTTGATCATATTTTTTCTAAGCATTATTTGTTTAGTTAATTCAACTTTACTCTGATGATAGCTATAGAGTTTATCCATAAAATTTAGTTTCTTTTTTGGCTCTACCGTGCTTGTTGTTATAATGCTATTGTTACCCTAGAAAAGATTGCTGTTTGATCAGATAAATTATCTAAAAATTGAATAAAAAAATTATAGACAAATGAGGTTTTTAGTGCTACTTTAAAATCAAATAACTGCTCACAGTTCCAGCGCGTTCTGAACAGAATTTAACCTCAATTTCTGCACCAGAATATCCCTTAACAACCCATTCTAAATGACAACGATAATCTGTTCCTTTTGCTAACCAACGTAAAGCTTTATTAGAACGTCCTTCTAAATGTTCAATTTCTTGTTCTAATTGTCCACTAATTAAGGTTACCCCATCGGGTAAAGATAAAATCGCTTCAATGGGACGAACTGCTTTACGTTGTAACGCTTTTTTGCTGGTATAGGTGGGCAAAAATCCCTGATTTTCCACTTGAACCACCAGATGATAAATATCTCCCCCTTGATAGGTAATATTCGTAGAGGCGATCGCTAAGCGAGGACAGAGTAAAGCTTGACTAACAGCGAAATTATACTGTTTTTGGCACAATTGGGGCAAATATTCAGCAGGGGCATTTTGCCAACAGGTTTTGTAATTCCATCCCCCAATTTCTACTTCTCCGAGTTGGGGATGTTCAAAAGGTTGCCAATTAATAAACCCTTTCCCTCCTAAATTCTGATCATTCCATTGCAAAATCTTGAGATCATCTTCTGGGGGGTGACAACCATCCCATAAGCGGTAATTTTCTTTGATTACTCCCGATTCTGTGATTATATCCCATAATTCGATGGTAAAGCCAAACCAACCAAAATGATCGTAACCATAATCATCCATCACCCCATAGGTAAAATCTTGGGAATGATTACGGAAGTCATGATAAATAGAGATACAATCATATCCAGTTAGTTCTTTGCCTTTATTCCCGAGAATTTTATAAATATCGAGATCTTCGACGGGGAACTCTTCATCGGAATGGTTACTATAGGGACGCAAAATTACCGACCCATAGGTATGATAACTAATAAATCCATTAATATTGCGGTTTTGTTGCCAAAATTCGGCTTCTGCGCGGGTTTCTGGCTCAGAAAAGGGAAAATCACCTGCTCCTTTTTGCTCAGCTTCCGGAGCCCATAAATGGGGATAATTGCGGTTAAAATCCATTCCTTCGAGGGGAGGAGCCACTTTTACATCATATCCATCAAAATTGTGGATTAATCCTTCTGGGATAATATTATAGTAGGTTCCCCCAAATTCTTCGGGTTCGCGGTGTACCATAATACGGGGATCTAATTCGGATACTTTCCAGGCCCCACAATCATCCTTAATTCTCATTTCTAAGATTAACCCATCTCCATTGACATCTTCTCGATGCAGTCCATCCTGTTCGTGGGGATAGGGATAGGGACGAATACTCGATCGCAAACGGTAGGGAGAGGTAAGATATTTTTCTGCACCATCAACGGCTAAACGAGGCAATACATAAACAGTATAATTATCTAGTAAATGAGAGATAGTAGCATCATTACCATACTGGTTCAATAACTGATCAATAATATAGCAAGCAACAGCAGATCCGGTTACTTCTCCTGCATGGGTATTCGCATCAATCCAATAACCAGGTTTTTCGAGGTAATTTCGAGTATTTTGGTTGGTTAGGATCATTAACCAAATATCTCTACCAGCATAACTTTGTCCTATGGTTTTTAACTGTACCAGTTGAGGATAACGCGAGGCCATCTGGTTTAAATAATCTACCAGTTCTGTATAGGTGTAATAATGGCTAAAATCAAAGGACATAGTTTGGAATGTAGAATTTAGAATGAAGAATGCAGAATGAAGAATGCAGAATTTAGAATGAAGAATGCAGAATTTAGAATTTTTTTGCTCCATTCATAAATTATCCTAGGAATTAGTCAAAAAAAGCAACAACTAACTAATATTGAACATGACATCAAATATACCAGAAACCATCGGCATTATCAGCGCAACTGTTCCCGAACAAGTATCTAGACGTGGAACTAGAGGTGGTGATGATACTGGAGGACTATTATGGGAAGAGGAGACAGCTATTACAGAGGTTGCTGGGTTAAAACGCACTGAAGTAGAATTAGACAAGCTTAAACAGGAAATGAAGGGTTTTATCGCCGCTATGCGCGAAATTCTTGATGAAGCTGAACCCCCAAATAGCAAAATGAGGTTAGATGAAGTAGAGTTATCGGTAGAAGTGAATGGAGAAGGAAAAGTTAGTTTATTGGGGATAGGAGGGAAAGCTGGCGGAAAAGGAGCTATGACTTTCAAATTTAAGCGAAAAGATTGAGAAGAAGGTAAAATTTAGAATGTAGAATGTAGAATTTAGAATTTATTTTGGCCAAACCATTACAGGAGACTTAGCTAATTATGATGCAACTTCTACTTTTGCTGATGAACCAAAAGGGCAATACAGGGAAGAAACGACTTCTGTAGGTCAATTTCCCCCTAATGCCTTTGGATTATACGATATGCACGGCAATGTTTGGGAATGGTGTGCTGATGAATGGCATCGAAACTATGAAAATGAACCCCCAGATCGCAGTCTTTGGATCAATGGAGTTGATCTCAATTATAAGGGTTCTCCACTGCGGGGCGGTTCCTGGAAAGATTCTCCTAATGGCTGCCGTTCTGCTTCCCGCTTCAACTCTTGGTTCGGGGCTAATTACTCCACTTTCGGTTTTCGGATAGTCTGCGTGTTCGGGAGAACTCCTTAACCCTCTATCCTTTTTCCCTCTTACCCTTTA
>DLXW01000183.1:0-3410 GCA_003448685.1 Cyanothece sp. UBA12306 | reverse complement strand
ATTCTGCATTCTAAATTCTGCATTCTTCATTCTACTCCACCACTGTTGTTGGGGCTGTGATTCGATTTATTATTACCGCGTTACCTAGTAGCAAACTGTAAGTAAGCGATCGCCTTAAACTTATGAGCTTGAGAAAAGACTTAAAATAGAGAATAAGGATCATCAGGCTTTCAATTCTAAATTCTGCATTCTAAATTCTAAATTCTGCATTCTGCATTCTTCATTCTTCATTCTGCATTCTGCATTCTTCATTCTTCATTCTAAATTCAGGGAACGTCTTCTCAACGAGAGAAGTCATCTATAGTTAAAGAAAAAGCGATCGCAGTGTAGAGACATGGAGAGTTGGTAATGGCAAAATTACGGGTTGGATTATTATTCGGTGGACGTTCAGGAGAGCATGAAGTTTCTCTTAATTCAGCTATTGCGATCGCTACTGCTTTACAATCAACAAATAATCAGCAAAAATACGAAGTATTGCCCATTTATATCCAAAAAAATGGGGTTTGGCAAGGAGGAGAACCCGCGCAACAAGTCCTTAAACAAAATAGTCCTTTAACCTGTAATAAAGCAACCCCACAACAATTATGGACATTCCCTCCCCAAGTGAGTGAAGTTGATGTCTGGTTTCCCATCCTCCACGGTCCCAATGGAGAAGACGGAACCATTCAAGGTTTATTAACCTTAATGCAAGCCCCCTTTGTGGGTAGTGGCGTGTTAGGATCGGCCGTAGGCATGGACAAAATAGCCATGAAAATGGCCTTCACTCAGGCAGGACTACCCCAAGTTGAGTATATAGCGGTAGATAGAGAGCAAATTTGGTCTAATCCTTGCGTCTTCCCCAAGCTTTGTGATGATATCGAAGAAAAGTTAGGCTATCCTTGTTTTATTAAACCCGCTAATTTAGGTTCATCGGTAGGTATTGCCAAAGCGCGATCGCGCTCAGAATTAGAAGCTGCTTTAGATAATGCTGCAAGTTACGATAGAAGAATTGTCATCGAAACCGGAGTTACAGCAAGAGAAGTAGAATGTGCCGTCCTAGGGAATGATAACCCTAAAGCTTCTGTAATTGGCGAAATCACTTACAACAGTGATTTTTACGACTATGAAACCAAATACACTGATGGTATGTCCCAATTGCATATTCCCGCACAACTTCCTGACGAGATTGTAACTAAAATTCAAGAAATGGCCATACAAGCTTTTGCCGCAGTTGATGCTTCAGGACTTTCCCGAGTAGACTTTTTCTATCTAGAAGATACTCAAGAAGTGTTTATTAATGAAATTAACACCCTTCCTGGTTTTCCCGCTTTTAGTATGTATCCGCAACTTTGGCAAGCAACAGGAATTTCCTTTCCTGAATTAGTCGATCAATTAATTCAATTAGCATTACAAGTCAGAAGTAATTTGATTTGCCACCCAGTTAGAGGGTGACTTCTAAACTGAGGAAATAATAAGGACTTCATCTGTCCATATTTCTTGAACCTGGGAAAACCAAAACCTCTACCTCTGAAAAAGTCCCAAGCATCATGAAGTCTTCTGACATTAGTTTGTAAGACTTGACTTGGAACTTCAGCCAGTAAGGGAAATTGTTGTTTAGCTTGAGGTAAATTATTCTGAAGAGTGATGATAACTCGGAAATGGATAATCAGCAGCCATGATATATTCTGACTCTAAACTACACCGATCTACTGGACACTTACGTGAAGCAATCCAATCTTTTAGTTCCCTCAAGGCATAGTTATAAGAACGCCGACAAAGTTCTAGCCATTCGTCTAACATTGTCTCCTGTTTGCTATCAGGGTAGATTCTGTAAGTATAGTTTAGAGTCAACATGACTCTATGTTAGCGCAAAACTTATTGCTGGTAACATAAACAATCAATAGTGCTAATCGCACTTTATATGTTGGTCGGGAGAAGTCCCCCGCTAATTTTAATAAATATCTTGTTGAAAAATATAGCGGGGGACTTCTCCCGACATTAAGTTAACAACTTTAAGCTAAAGATTTTCTAATTTTTTCAACCCAAGGATTGATCTGATCGAGATTAAGACGATAACTTAAAGGATGGGCAATTAAATGGGCTGTACTTTCAAAAAGAGTATCAATTTCTATGAGTCCATTTTCCTTTAAAGTCCGTCCGGTAGAAACTAAATCTACAATAGCTTCCGACATTCCGGTAATCGGTCCAAGTTCTACTGAACCGTATAGGGGTATAATTTCTACAGGTAAGTCTAAATTGTGAAAATATTTTTGAGTACAATGGACGAACTTCGAAGCCACTTTTCCATGGGGAGGAAGTTCCACAGGACTTTTGTAGGGACTCGATGCAGGAACGGCCACCGACATCCGACAATAACCGAATTTAAGGTTAGCTAAATCAGCTACTATGGGAGTTTTTTCTAACAATAAATCATAACCAACAATTCCTAATTGTGCCTGTCCATATTCTACATAAACAGGAACATCTGTAGCTCGAACCAGTAATGCTTTAGCCGTGTTAGTGGGATCGGTAATTTGTAATTGGCGGTTTTTGGAGTCGAGAAAAGCACTAAAATCTAATCCAATACCTTGGAATAGTTCGATAGCATCGCATAAAAGCGCGCCTTTAGGAATGGCAATAGTCAGCATAGATTATTGATTGACAGCATTAATCAAATTGTCTCATAAATTTATGAAAATTCTTTTAGTTGATGACGAACCCGAATTAACCGAACCCCTAAGTCAGATTTTATCCCATGAAGGATATGAAGTCGATGTGGCCGACAATGGTAATATTGGTTATCAATTAGCCTTAGAAAATCCCTATGATCTCCTAATTCTTGATTGGATGTTACCGAACAAACCAGGAATTGAGATTTGCCAAACCTTGCGATCGCAAGGAAACACCACTCCGGTACTTTTTCTTACTGCTAAAGATACCCTCGATGATCGGGTTTTGGGACTCGATGCTGGTGCTGATGATTATCTAGTAAAACCCTTTGAATTAAGGGAATTAATGGCAAGGGTTAGGGCCTTATTGCGGCGTTCTCCCCATTTAGATCCTGAAGCTTCAAAAAAGTTAAAAATCGCTGATTTAGAATTAGATAGGAATAATCAAATAGCTTACCGTCAAGGAAGAGGGGTTAACCTTTCGGATAAGGAAGTGCAACTATTGTCCTATTTTATGGAACACCCTGGACAATTGCTAACCCATGAGCAAATTTATCAACATTTGTGGCAACAAACAGAGCAACCCAATAGTAATGTTGTAGCTGCATTGATTAGGCTTCTACGGCGTAAAATAGAAGCACAAGGAGAGGTTCCTTTAATTCATACTGTCTATGGCAAAGGATATCGCTTTGGTAACTAATCTGAATTGATCCAAGTGCTAAAGCTAATCAAATTTTTGACAGTATAGCAGTCGAAGCATAG
>DLXW01000198.1:10366-14796 GCA_003448685.1 Cyanothece sp. UBA12306 | reverse complement strand
CTATCAACTCAGTCAATCTGTGGCACACTTTCAGGAGTATTCGATTTTAAGGATTCAGTGCGAATATTGACTTTAGGCTTATTGAGTGCTTTCTCGAATAATTCCTTGATTTGTTCACTGCGGGTTTTGTTAGTAGCGGGGTCAACAATTTCCTTATCTTCATTTTCTTGTAATAAGGTTTTGTCTAACTCCGAGTCTACACGGGAAAATTGAACATCGGAATATTCTCTTTCTAGGAAAGGAATAAAGTAGTTAGTATCAATGAAAGAGTCCATAAATAGGACTTCTAAACCTTGATTTTTGTAGAGTTCGACGTAAGTTGCTTGATTGGCTTGATCAGTGCAGTAAAAAACGCGATTTTCGTGTCTTTCTTTGTTGCGTTCTAAGTAAGCTTTTAAAGTGGTGTATCCTGACTTTTCGTAAGTTAATTGGGTAGCTTCATCTCCCTTATTATCTCCGACTTCTTGCCAGACATCTCCTTCAGTTTCTACTTGAACTTTAGTTGTTGTATCCTCTGTTTTGGCTACTGTATCAGCAGGTTGATAAGTAGTGCGATAGATCAGAATGTCTTCAACTTGCTTTTTGAATTTATCTTCCTTGAGAGAACCATATTTAACAAATGTTCCCACATCTTCCCAACAACGGATATATTCTTCTGGGGTTTCCTCATAAATAGATTTGAGGCGATCGGCAATTTTTTTGGAGATATGATTAGTAATCCCTCGAACCGTGCGATGATTAGTTAAAGCACTACGGGACACATTTAAAGGAATATCTGGACTGTCGATAACTCCCCGCAAAGGCATCAAAAATTCAGGAATAATTTCTTCACAGTGATCACTGACAAAAACTTGATTGCAGAAAAGTTTAATTGATCCCTTTGATACATCTACATCGGGTCGAAGTTTGGGAAAATAGAGAATACCATTAACCAAAAAAGGATAATCGGTATTGAGGTGAACCCAAAGTAAAGGATCTTCTTGGAAAGGATAAAGATAACGATAAAATTCTAAGTAATCTTCCTTGGTTAGATTTTGAGGAGATTCCTTCCAAACTGATCTTTGTTTGTTGATACTTTCCCCTTCAAATTTGATGGGAACTGAGATAAAATCAGAGTAGGTTTTGACTAACTGTTTAATGCGAGAATCTTCAAGATATTCTTGTTCCTCATCCATCAAAGTTAGGGTAATAGTTGTACCTATTTCAGTACGGGAAGATTCGGTTAATTCAAATTCAGGGGAACCATCACAACACCAATGTACTGCTTGCGCGCCTTCTTGGTAAGAAAGGGTATCAATTTCTACTTGCTTAGCTACCATGAAAGCTGAATAAAATCCCAAACCAAAATGACCGATTAAATCATTAGCTGTTTTCTGATACTTATGAATAAATTCTTCCGCACTAGAAAAAGCTACCTGATTAATATATTTCTTGATTTCATCAGCAGTCATCCCAATACCATTATCAGAAATAGACAGGGTTTTTTGGTCTTTATCAACTGCGATTACAATTTCTGGTTCAGGGACTTCTCCCTTCATTTCTCCGGCGAATGAAGCCATTTTTAGCTTAGAAATGGCATCAACAGAGTTAGAAATTAATTCCCGTAAGAAGATTTCGTGATCGGTGTAGAGGGACTTCTTAATAATCGGAAAAATATTCTCGGTATGAATGGTAATATTGCCTTTTTCGAGTACCGCCATAATTTCTCAATCTAGATTAATTTACGTATTCTAAATAATGATTGTGCCTGATCATGGGCTAATCGACCTTCAGTGATTGTCCCCCAAAATAGATGTGGATTACCGAACACTCAGTCACTCGGTCGTTGAGTGTGGGGATTGTGGGAAGATTTTTTTTGATGTTTAATCTATACAGATGAAAACTGAGATCACAAAAAAGGAATAAAATCAATCAATTAGATTACAATAAGGATTTAATCTCCGAATTTCAATCTTTATAAATCACTGCAACCCTTTCATGGATTCCCAGATCAAATCCACTAATATTATTAATAATCGCTATCGCATCTTACGGCAACTTGGGCCAGGAAAGTTAGGATACACTTATTTAGCGAATGATAGTCATCGCTTCAATCAAATTTGTCTTCTTCAAGAATTTGCTCCTCAGGTTCATGATCTCGATGCTTTGAAACAAACAAAAGAACTTTTTCAAAGCAAAGCTAAGGTTCTTTATACTCTTGATCACCCACAAATTCCTCGTTTTCGTGAATTGTTTCTCCTGGAGCTAGATAACAACAGAGGTTTATTTTTAGTTCAAGATTATATTGTGGGAACAACTTACCGTGAGCTTCTTAATCATCGTTTGAGTAGGGGTTATCAATTTACCGAAGCGGAAGTTATTCAATTTCTTTTACAGCTATTACCCGTTCTCGAATATCTTCACGATCACAATATTATTCACCGTGATCTTACTCCTGATAATATTATCTCTCGTAGTTCTGATGGAGTGCCAGTTCTAATTGATTTTGGCAGTGTTAAACAACTTAGCGCGATCGCCACTCACTTTTTTCAACAACCGGAACTTCCCCCTAATCAGATGCTCCAAATTGGACAAATTGGTTATGCTCCTCAGGAACAGATTGAATTAGGACTCGTCAGTTTCCATAGCGATTTGTACGGTTTAGCAGCCACGGCTATAGTGTTACTCACAGGACAAGAACCTGCTTCGTTGATTGATCGTGACACTTTGACTTGGAATTGGCCAGAAGGAATTGCTGTAAGTTCAGAATTAACTGCCATTTTAGGTAAAATACTGACAAAAAATACCCAGGAGCGTTATGATAATGCTCAAGATGTCCGCAATAGTCTGACTGTTCTTACTGCTAAATCTTCTAAGGTTTTCCTCCACCAAAAGGTGGCAAAATCACCAATCATCAAGGAGGTTTCTCCTCCAAAAATCCCAACTCCTCTTACTTCTAATGACCAAGCAACTGTTGTCCTATCTAGATCTAAAACTGACACAAATATGGCATTAATGACCAGTCCTCGTAAAAATTCTGTTACTGGATGTTTAAGTAAACTAATTTTTATTTTAACCTTAATTATGAGTTCAGGAACCCTAGGATGGTTAGTGGGTAAAGCTTGGATTACTCAGGTTATTCATAATAATGAGGGGAGCAATAAACAAGTCTTTACAGACAATTTTGTTGATAATAATAATTCTAAAATTAATGATCGTGAGTTACAACGTAAAAATGAATTACGGACTCGTCGTCGTAATTTAAAACTCAATCACTCTTTGTTTATAAATTTAGTAGATGAGATTTTTGGGAAAAAGTATCGAGAGCAAAAAGGACGTTCTCTGACTAATAATTCTGACGACAAAGCTTGGAGAGAAAAATGGGATAAAATTGCTGCAAATTTACTAGATACTTTAGAATCTTTGAGTACGGAAGCTATTCAAGGAATGGGAAATTATAATGAAAGTCAGCGCAATATTTGGAAACAAAAAGCCAATAGTCTAAATTTGAGTAGTCGAGCGCTTTATGACTTAGTTGATGCTCAGTTTTTTCAAGCTTTTCCTGAGTTTAAAAATACAGATTTTATTGATCAATCTATTGGACAAATTTGGAATGGCATGATTCTAGATAACCTCAAAGCTTTACAAGCAGGTCCAAAATATGAAAAGCTTTCTTTGAGTGGAGTAGAATCTAATACAATTAGACGGGAAGGACGATTAAAACCAGGAGAAGGAAAAGCTTATGTTATTTATTTAGATGCTGCTCAACAGCTAGAAGTTACCTTACAAAAAAACCGAAATCTTTTATTATCTATTTATTCCCCCACAGGTCGCCATAATATGCTTGAAGATTCTCAAGATAATAACTGGTCTGGTCAACTGGTTGAAACTGGTTATTATGAGTTGACTATAGTTTCTAATGGCAATAAAACCACTAATTATCAACTTAAAATTACAGCCAGTGATGGGAATTGGCCAGAATAGAAAATCGAATAATATTGCTTAAAAGTATAGATTTGATGACCGTTGACAAAATTTATCAAAAATAACTTACGGTTTTTAACAGATCGAATCAACTTATAGTCTTACGTATTAAGGTTAAAACATTTAATCAAGCTTGAAATTCAAGTCATAGCTTGATTCTACATTCTGAATTCTTGATTTCGCTTAGTCCTATAGTTGAACTCTTCGTCTTAACTCCTTGACTATATTTAGCAAATAAGCTATACAATTAAGGAGACAGTTTTCTGCGCCTATGGGAAATCGCGCTACGTTAATTTTTGTTAAAAATCTGTCTTCTTAGAGTCATGGTAATTTTGCTTAAAAATAAGTGATCTTAAACAATAATATTCTGAGTCATCAAAAAAATTGGCTCTAAAACCTGATCTTTTAAGGCAAATAGTTTTTGGGGCGGGGCATAAATTTCCGTTTCAAAAACAACTTCTGTACGG
>DLXW01000198.1:4593-10195 GCA_003448685.1 Cyanothece sp. UBA12306 | reverse complement strand
GCCCCTACTGACTTCTGACTTCGTTAAACCCTAGTTCTTCAGAAATACTTGTCGAGATATTTACAAGTTTTTGTCGAGACTAAATAAACTTTAGATTTAGGACAAATCTTTTAAAAAAGTAACAAACAATACAGTAAATAATTTAATTTCCGATTTGATAAGTTCTTAACTCTTTATTTCTTACTCTTCCCATGGTTAAAAAAATTCTAACTCGAGTTATCCCCCCCTTATCTAGTTTAGCTATTTTTTCCTTATCTTTATGGACAATTGGACAAACTCTTCATCAATATCAAGCTGAAGATATTTGGAGTAGTCTTTTGGCTATTTCACGGCTTAATATTTTGACGGCTATTGCTTTAATGACCATAAACTATATGATCATGACCGGATATGATATCTTAGGAGTTGCTTATGTTGGTCATTTGCTTTCTTATCCTAAAATGGCGTTAGTAGGAATCATTTGTTCTGGTATTAGTAATAACGTTGGTTTAGCTATTTTAAGCAGTAGTATGATTCGTTATCGTTTTTATTCTGCTTGGGGTTTGCCAACACTTTCTATTGCTAAAATTGCAGCATTTTGTAATTTTACTTTTTGCTTAGGAATGTTTGTAGTAGGAGGAATTCTGTTCCTCAAAGAACCTCTAGCTATTCCGAATTTAATAGATTTACCTTTTGCCTCAGTTCGACCTTTAGGATATCTATTTTTGCTGATAATTCTTGGATATTTGTTAGTAACAGTTATTGGACCCCCCTTAAAACTTGGTAAATTAGTATTACCACAGCTTCCATTGAAAATTGCCCTTGGACAATTATTAGTTTCTTCTTTAGATTGGTGTTTAGCAGCAGGAGTTTTTTATGTGCTGCTTCAAGATTCAATTACTATATCCTATACTGCTTTTTTTGGTATTTATTTGTTAGCACAAGTTGCTGGATTAGTCAGTAATATACCTGGAGGTTTAGGAGTATTTGAAACAGTAATGTTATTGTTACTTGCTTCATCTATTTCATCAGAAAAACTATTAGGAACTTTTTTGATTTATCGTGGTATTTATTATTTTATACCTTTAACAGTTGCGGTGATTTTATTAGGTAAATATGAATTAGGTTGTTTGATAGATAATACAAAGAGTTCTTTTACATAATCTTACCTGGGACAAGCTATAGTATTTCCCGCAACTAACAGTATTAATATTATAATAATCAATGCTTAATCATCCGATTTTAGAACAAAGTTTTGCTATTATAGATCAAGAAATTGGCAATCATAATCTAAATAAATTAGAATATGCGATCGCGCGTCGTGTCATTCATGCTACAGCAGATTTCGATTTTATAAATTTGCTTACTTTTAGTCCCCATGCTATTAGCAATGGTATTAATTCGCTTCAGAATAAAACACCAATTATTACTGATGTTACTATGGTTAAACAGGGAATTAATACTTTAGTCAAGAAAACCTTTAATAATCCTGTAATTGCTGCTGTAGAACAAGTAGCTACCCCTCTACCTGGAAAAACGCGTACAGAAACTGGACTATTAAAATGTTTTCAGCAATATCCCGAAGCAATTTATGTTATTGGTAATGCACCCACTGCGTTACTTGCATTATGTCAAGAGATATCTAAGGTCAAGATCAAACCTAGTCTAATTATTGGAGTTCCTGTGGGGTTTGTTTCTGTAGTAGAATCAAAACAAATATTAGCTCAAATTGATGTACCTCAAATTCGTGTTGAAGGACGTAAAGGAGGTTCTGCTGTTGCTTCGTCTATTTTGAATGCGTTATTAGTATTAGCTTGGGATAGTTAATAGCAGAAAATTAATAATTAATTATGATTAAAGTTGTAGGAATTGGGTTAGATGGTGCTATAGGACTAACGGAAAAAGTTAGAGCAATTGTTGAAAAATCAGATTTAATAGTAGGAAGTAAAAGACATTTAAGTTATTTCCCCGATCAGGATCATAAAAAATTAGTTTTAGGTAAGTTAATTGAAGCAATTGAAAAAATTAATATTCATCATAAAACAGGTAAAAGTATTGTTGTTTTAGTTAGCGGAGACCCTTTATTTTTTGGACTAGGAAGATTATTATTAGAAAATTTTTCCAAAGATGAATTAGAATTTTATCCCCATCTTAGTTGTATTCAATTAGCTTTTAATAGTCTCAAAATACCTTGGCAAGATGCTAAAATAATTAGTGTTCACGGCCGAAATGTAGATGAATTAATCCCTTTGTTAAAACAAGGAGTTGACAAAATAGCTATTTTAACAGATGAAAATAATAATCCATCCGTGATCGCTGCTCTTTATTTAAGTTTAGATTTATCCTTTCATTATGAGTTTTGGTTATGTGAAAATTTAGGAGATTTGAGTGAAAAAATCAGTTATTTTCCCCCTAAAAGTTTAGCATTAAACAAGGATTTTACTACATTAAATATTCTTATTGTATTGCGAAATAATTTAGAAAAATTGACAAAAATAGAGCCTAATAGTTTACCTTTATTTGGGTTGCCAGATCATTTATTTTGGACTTTTCATGATCGTCCAGGATTAATTACTAAACGGGAAATAAGATTAACCATTTTAGGAGAATTAGCATTACAAAAACAACAAACTATTTGGGATATTGGAGCAGGGACAGGTTCTGTATCTATAGAAATTGCTAGATTGTCTCCCAATTCTCGTATTTATGCTATAGAAAAAACAGCAATAGGGATTACATTAATCAAGAAAAATTGCCAACGCTTTCAAGTAGATAATATTATTCCAATATCAGGAAAAGCACCTGATATTTTAAAGGATTTACCCCAACCAGAGCGAATATTTATCGGAGGAAGTGGAGGAAATATTACTGCTATTTTGGAGATATGTAAAGAGAAATTGAGAAAAGATGGCATTATAGTAATAGCTTTAGCAACCTTAGAGAATTTAGCCATTGCTTTAGATTGGTTTAAGGTAAATAACTGGAATTATCAAATATTAGAAGTACACATCTCTCGTTCAGTATTAGTCAGTGATTTAACCCGTCTTTCCCCTTTAAATCCAGTCATGCTAATTAAAGCGATACCAAACAATTTATCAAGGTTTTGACAATTTCAATTCTTAAGATAACACCTTGTTTAGGAGCAAAATACTGAGGTTTCTCGTCAATGTAATATGATTAAAGCTGTAAGTTTAAGATAGGTTAAACTCAAAGGAATCCTTGAAACATTAATAATGAATCAACTGAACAACGCCTTTACCTTATTTCTCAGCCTGCTGGTAGAAGCATTTCCTTTTCTACTACTAGGGGTATTATTATCGAGCGCTCTATTGCTGTTCATCGATGAAGGAAAATTGATCAAAACCTTACCCCAAAATCCCTTTTTGGGAGCTTTAGCGGGGAGTTGTATCGGGTTTCTCTTTCCCGTGTGCGAATGCGGTAACGTACCCGTAGCCAGAAGATTCTTAATGCAGGGACTCCCCACCTCAGCCGCCATCGGATTTTTACTAGCTGCTCCCACTATCAATCCTATAGTAATTTGGTCAACCTGGGTTGCTTTTCGCGATCAACCTGAAATAATCATCTTTCGCGTCATCTTTTCCTTAATGATTGCTGTAATCATGGGTTGTATCTTCAGTGTTCAAAAAGATCCCCGTCCCTTACTACAACCTTTTTTAGCCCAAAGAGTAGCCATAATTCGTAATCAAGCCAAATTTATTCGTGTTACTCCCCAAAATTCCCCTCAAGATGGCTCAATGCTGTTACAGTCAGGAACTTTTTTACTAGATAAACCAGGTAACCCCCTATCGATGGAAAGTTTAGCCAATTCAACCATAGCTCTAGGAAGAATGGGAACTCCAGACTTTAATCAACGTCTAGGATTATTTGTGGAAAATGTAATCCAAGAATTACGTGAATTGGGCGGAATGTTGATTTTTGGTAGCGCGATCGCCGCCGGTTTACAAGTTTTTGTTCCCCGTGAAATTGTGCTGAATTTGGGGCAAGGAACAATCAGTTCTATCCTTGCTATGATGCTATTAGCCGCCGTTGTGTCCATCTGTTCCACAGTGGATTCTTTTTTTGCGTTGTCCTTTGCATCCACCTTTACCACCAGTTCCTTACTAGCGTTTCTGGTGTTTGGTCCTATGATTGACATTAAAGCCATTGGCTTGATGCTTTCGATTTTTAAACCTAGAATGATTATCTATCTATTTGCATTAGTGGCTCAATTGACGTTTATCTTAGCCTTGTGTCATAGCTATTTTTTCTAAATAATCCAATGGCACGTTCTGAGGTTATGCTAATTACCCATGACTTTATTTTCGAGACTAGGACTTCCCCGAAAGTTGAAAACTCTGTTATCAGGATTAGATATACTAGCCTTGCTAACCTGGGGAGCATTATTATTCAAGTATTGGGTCAGTGGTCAGCTAAAGTTACTGATTCACCCTAATTATTTTTTGCTAGTCCTAGTGACCAGTATCATTCTTTTGATTTTAGCTGCTTTCAAAACTGGACAATGGGTCAGACAATTACGCAAAAAATCGACACAAGATAGGGAAAATGTACAACATATTACTTTGTTTCCCCCAGGATGGGGTAGTACTATCTTGATTATCACTGCAATCTCAGGTTTTGTTATTCCCCCGATTATGTTCGATAGTCAAATGGCCTTGCAAAGGGGAATTTCTGACTCATTACCAGTTACCCAAACTCAAACCCAGGAATTTCGAGCAACCGTTAAACCAGAAGAAAGATCCTTAATTGACTGGATACGAACAATTAATGCTTATCCAGAACCGGATGCTTATCAGGGACAACGAGCAAAAATCACAGGATTCGTCGTACATTCGCCCCTGCTACCCGAAAATTATATTTTTTTAAGTCGCTTTATTCTAACCTGTTGTGCAGTTGATGCCTATCCAGTGGGACTTCCGGTTCGATTAGAAGTTGATCGCAATACCTATCCCCCAGATACCTGGTTAGAAATTGAAGGGGAAATGACCACAGGAACGTTGGCGGTTGATCCCAAAACTACATCAGAAAATGCGGCTGAAAAACGACAATTAGTCTTAGTAGCCAAATCTATTCAAACCATTCCCACACCATCTGACCCCTATGGTTATTAATAAAGATAAAATAACAAGTAATTAAGTCAAATGTAGTCACCTTTTTTCCCTTTTATGATGCTTAAAAGTTTACCACCTATAGACAAAATTTCCTTGGGTCTGATATCTGCTTTTACCATAGTTATTGGGGGTTTGATGATTACAGATACATTCTGTGGAACGAATTGTTTTTTGAGTAGGGGACCAAAAGTTAGAAATTTTAGTTGGGAAAATAAAACTGTTGGGGCCAAAGATCAAGCCTTTATTTTGACTTTTGATCGCCCCATGGATACTAAGAGTGTGGAAACTAATTTAGTCATTGATCCCCCTCTTCCTGGTAAATTTAGTTGGGCAGGACGGCGAATGGCTTACACCTTAGAAACTGCTGTTCCCTACGGCCAAACCTATCAAGTACAATTGAGCGAAGCCAGAGAAAGGTTTAGAAAACAAGGAGAATCTGGCAACATTATGCAACCTTTTTTAGGGGAATTTCAGAGTAGAAATCGAGCTTTGGC
>DLXW01000198.1:0-4401 GCA_003448685.1 Cyanothece sp. UBA12306 | reverse complement strand
TTATATTGGCACCCAAGGAGAAGAACAGGGACGATTAGTTTTTTATAATTTAACTCAACAGCAGAAGAAGATTCTCAGTCCAGATGATTTGGTAGTGATGAATTTTCAGTTTTATCCCCAAGGTGATCGAATTCTTTTCTCTGCTTACGAGAAAAGTTTGGGGCTTGAAGGAATTAGAGAATTACAACTTTATTCAGTGACAACAGGAATTAAAGATGGTATAGAAAATACTTCTGCTAACGGAACGCCAAAAGTTGAATTGATCCTCGATAACCAAGACTATCAAAATAATCAATTTGAGCTTTCAGCCGATGGTAAGATCATTGTTGTACAACGAGTGAATCGCGAAAATCCAGCAGATTTTGACCTTTGGATGCTTAATTCAGCAAATAAACCAGAACGATTAAAAGTGACGGGAGGACAATTTTCCATCGCCCCTGATAGCAAAACTTTAGCAGTAGCTCGGGGAGAAGGCATTGGAATTTTACCTTTGGAACCTGGGGCCGAACCTTTGGATTTTCTTCCTAAATTTGGTCAATTGTTGAGTTTTGTGCCTAATGGATCAGCCGCTGCGATGGTGGACTTTAATACAGATGATGCCAATTTACGTTATAGGCGATCGCTGTTTTATGTTAATAATCAAGGAGTACAAAAGGAACTTTTAACCACAGAAGGCTCCATTGTTGATTGTCAGTTTAATTTAAAGGGAACTGAACTATATTGTTTACTAACTCAGTTAGTTCCAGGAGAAGAATACAAGGAACAGCCCTACTTTGCCAAATTTGAGATCAAGACTGGTAAAATGACTCCTTTAGCCACTTTATCTGATTACCAAGATATCGAAATTAGTTTGTCTCCTGATGGCTTAGCCTTGCTTTTTGACCAGGTTATTACTAGTGATAATCCTCTTTTTAATGATAAATTAACGAGTAATTCAGGAACAGCGATCGTCGGTGGGAATTTATGGCTCTTGATTCCACCCATGGGCAATGATCCTAATGCTCAAGTAGAATTAAAAGAGTTACCCCTAGTAGGTTTTCGTCCCCAATGGTTACCCTAAAATTATCTTTGGTCTGAATTAAGTTTTAGTAACAATATTATCTTTTAACATGGGCAAATATTCCTCAATTAGCGATCGCTCTCAAGAAAACCTAACTCCCCTACCTCGATGGTTGAAACGTTCTATCGGGAAAGCTAGTGAAGTTTCCACAGTTCAACGCATCATTAAACAACGAAATATCCACACTATTTGTGAAGAAGGTCGTTGTCCCAACCGAGGGGAATGCTATAGTCAAAAAACAGCTACTTTTTTGTTAATGGGTCCAACTTGTACCCGTTCTTGTGCCTTTTGTCAAGTAGATAAAGGTCACGCACCCATGGCATTAGATTCTGATGAACCGAAAAAAGTTGCAGAATCAGTTAAAATGCTAGGATTACGCTATGTTGTTTTAACTTCTGTGGCACGGGATGACTTAGCCGATGGAGGAGCAACGTGGTTTGTCAAGGTAATGGAGTCCATTCGTGAAAGTAACCCTGAAACTTTGATCGAAGTATTAACCCCCGATTTTTGGGGCGGTAAAGCGGGAGAAATTGGGCAAAAACAAAGAGTTAAGACGGTTGTCGAAGGTAAACCAGCCTGTTATAACCACAATATTGAAACTGTCAGACGATTACAAGGACCAGTGAGACGGGGAGCCAATTATCAGCGTTCCCTCAATGTTCTCGGATGGGTTAAAGAACTTGACCCGTCTATTGCGACAAAATCGGGTTTAATGTTAGGTCATGGGGAAACAGAAGCAGAAATTATCGAAACATTGAAGGATTTACGCGGGGTTAACTGCGATCGCTTAACTATAGGACAATATATGCGTCCATCTTTAGATCATTTGGCAGTGCAGAAATATTGGACTCCCGAAGAATTTGATCAATTAGGAGAAATAGCGCGATCAATGGGATTTTCTCAGGTTCGTTCAGGTCCATTGGTTCGTAGTTCGTACCATGCAGGAGAGATCTGAAGTCAGAAGTGAGAAGTTTCCCAGATTTTCGATGAAAGAGGTTTTTCTGACTTCGTTAACTTAAACCCTTGTCCCAAACGAGTTTTACTTCAGAGATGGCTAGACTTCTTCTATAACTCTGAACCCCAATGTTACCCTAGTTAAAGATAGCGATCTTCCGGTAAAGGGAACCATCAGTAATGGGTATTAAAGACAAATTTGAACTGCTTCCTATTCCTCCCGTGGGGAGTCTTCTATTAGCCTCGGCTGGAGTTTTAGTGTTAGCATCGATGCTATGGCCGCGATCGCCTAAAATCCCCTTAAAACCCTACAGTCAGTTTCTCGATGAAGTAGAAAATGATCAAGTATTATGCGTTCGAGTAGAACCGAGTCGAATTGTTTATCAGATCAAAAGTCCTTTAGACAGTTTTGGGGGAACCGAAACTTTTCCTGAACCTAATCTTACGCCTCCCTTAGATCCAAAGTCCACTAATCCTTTTTATAGTAGTCCCAATAACTCTTCTGAAACCATTCCCTCTAATACAAGTTACCGATGTAATCTAACTCAATTAGAGGGAGTTTTTAGTACAGTTCCCCTAGATGACCCACAATTACCGCAAATGCTACGGGATAGAGGGATTTTATTCGGTGCAGTACAAGCTAAAGGTAACTTTATGATGACCTTGTTAGCTTGGGTTGTTCCTCCCCTAATTCTAGTTTTAGCAATGCACTTTTTACTCAATCGTAATGAAGATCGCCACTCCTTAGCTTTTGGTAAAAGTAAAGCTAAAGTCTATGTAGAAGGGGAAGAAGCCAGAATTACCTTTAGTAATGTGGCTGGCGCAGAAGAAGCAAAGACAGAATTGGTCGAAATTGTTGAATTTCTCAAAAATCCAGAACGCTTTAGTAAAATTGGAGCGCGTATTCCCAAGGGAGTATTATTAGTCGGGCCTCCAGGAACAGGTAAAACCCTCTTAGCTAAGGCAGTAGCAGGAGAAGCAGGAGTAACCTTTTTTAGTATTTCAGCTTCGGAATTTGTAGAATTATTTGTGGGAACTGGGGCAGCTAGGGTGCGAGATTTGTTTGAACAAGCCAAAAAACAAGCCCCTTGTATTATTTTTATCGATGAATTAGACGCTATTGGCAAATCTCGCAGCGGTGGCAATGGTGTTAGTGGTAGCAATGATGAACGAGAACAAACCCTAAATCAGCTTTTAACAGAGATGGATGGGTTTAATGCGGGGGATGCCACGGTGATTGTTTTAGCCGCCACCAATCGCCCAGAAACCCTCGATCAAGCCCTATTACGCCCTGGACGTTTTGACCGCCAAGTTTTGGTAGATCGTCCGGATTTAGCGGGAAGGCTGGCAATTTTAGAGATTTATGTCGGGAAAATTCAGTTAGGGGAAGATATCAACCTGAAAGAACTGGCGACTCAAACTCCTGGTTTTGCGGGGGCTGATTTAGCTAATCTAGTTAATGAAGCAGCCTTGTTAGCAGCGCGTAATCAAAGGGATTATGTAATTCAAGGGGACTTTAAGGAAGCGATCGAACGGGTAATGGCAGGTTTGGAAAAGAAAAGCCGTGTTTTAAGCGATCGCGAGAAAAAAGTGGTAGCCTACCATGAAGTTGGCCACGCTTTGATTGGCGCGGTGATGCCTGGAGGGGGTAAGGTGTCGAAAATTTCCATTATTCCCCGTGGTTTATCTGCTTTGGGTTATACCTTGAAAATGCCCACGGAAGACCGGTTTTTGATGAGTGAAACGGAATTTAGGGAGCAAATTGTTATGTTATTGGGGGGACGTGCTGCTGAAGAAATTATCTTTGGTAATGTGACTAATGGGGCTTCTGATGATTTACAACGGGCCACGGATATTGCGGAACGAATGGTTAGTACCTACGGAATGAGCAAGGTTCTCGGTCCTTTGGCCTATGATAAACGGCAACAGTCTAATTTTCTTGGTAATGGAGGGGGAAATTTACGCCGGATAGTTAGTGAAGATACTGCTAAGGCAATTGATGAGGAAGTTAAACAAATTGTTGAATCAGGTTATGAACAAGCTTTGGCTATTCTTAATCATAATCGGGATCTCTTAGAAAAGATTAGTCAAAATCTTTTAGAAACTGAAGTAATTGAAGGGGATAAACTAGAAAGTTTACTGGCTCAAGTGCAAAATTTGTTAAATCATTAGAATTGATTAAAATTAACTAAATTCTAAGAATCTTAATCGGTTAAGCATTGACTTACTTGAAAATCAAGTGCTAGAATGGTTCGGGTTAGTAAAGGAGACTTAGTAGATTCACTTTTTCTCAAAGAAGCGAAAACCAAGCTAGAGAAATTATAAGAGCGGAATCTATAAATAAGTTCTAGACACCCTTTATATACTTCCAAAAACAACAAAATTTT
>DLXW01000204.1:1699-5150 GCA_003448685.1 Cyanothece sp. UBA12306 | reverse complement strand
ATCGTTGTTTCATGCTACTATTATACAACCATTTATTGCCTTTGAAAAATCAAGGGCATCAAGTCGCCCTGGAAGGGCGAGGCTTCAAACCCAATTTTCCGGTGATCGGTTTGACCGTCTAGATTGCGGCGCATTTTGGGGAGTCGGAACAAATAGCACATGTTGGAATAAATACATAACACATGTTGAAATTTATAGATCGGTTTCGATGGAAAGGTAGTGAGCAAATATATACCTTGCCGTGGCTTAAAAATCGTATTGAGTTCAGTGCTAATCCTGATCGAATAAGGGAATATGCTAGAAGTTGTCCTTTTACACGCTCTCGCCTGAGCATGACCATACTGAAGCGGTTTCATCTAAGCAATCATTCCATAGTGGTAAGTGATGACGAGCATGCGCATTTTTTACGGAAGCATTTCCTTCAATGTATGCCCGACTCACATCAATTTCCTGAGATCGCAGAGGGTGTTGTTTACCGTGTGTTGCAACGCCATGCGCAAGGTGGGACTATGAGCCTCGTAAATTTGTCCAGCGAGGTCATTCGAGAGGTCTATCGGAGCCTCCTACTTAACCTGTTGGGTGTGGAGATCCTGAAACCTCTAGAGCAGTATATTGATAACATCGTCTTTAAACCAAGGACGAAACTAATGCATACCGACGGGCTGATGTACGCGCTGGGTCTACAGTTTCCAGGATTCGGCCCAATGCGGACACTTGTTGAAATGGTATTTTTTAAAGGCGACCATTATATGCGAAAAGTCGCTCGGCAACTCGAAGATATGGTATTTATCTATTCTATTCCGAAGCAAGGTAGTTGGTTCTCTGCTTTACTGGAGCTAAAAGCAAGTGGCAATCTTTCCACCGCGCAGTTCCGAGGCGAGATAACAAGCACTTTGGTCTCTGCATATGCGTTGTCCTCAGCCATCAGCTCAATGCTGCTTTGTCTTGCTGCTCGCCAAGAATATATTGACAAGATCAATAATGGCAAAGCGTTTGCACATTATTTCGTCAAAGAGGTGTTGCGACTTTATCCTCCTTTTCAACAGTTCGGCTACGAGCAAGAAGGTATCTGGGATGGGGCCCAATATCCGACAGGTAAAGGGACAGATCTGTTTGTATTCACCTATGGATTGCACAGAAATCCTCGCTTTTGGAAAGACCCTGAAGAATTTTACCCTGAACGTTTTTTAACGCCGAGATCTAGCAGTGATTATAAATTTTTACCTTTTGGTGTAGGACAACGGTCATGTGTTGGTCGTTCATACTCAATGGCAATGTTAGTTGCCCTTCTCGAGTATCTTTGCTCAGACGAATGTGGCTTGGCGCTACTTCTTCCTGATGACTTCGTTGCCAACAATAAAGGAATGCCGATTGGATTGCTTGGAAGACTAGTGTCTTTTCCTGTGGATGACAGAATCTACGTAGGGTTTAAGGAGTATCCAAATGGCTAAACTCGTAGAAAAAAGAGTTTCCTGTTTTGGGTTCAACTAAACCATAAAGCCATAAATACTTGGTAGTAATAAATATGTAGTGATAACGAAAATTAGCTGATTTTAAAATGTTTATTTTTTTAATTTATTTACAATTTTTACTAATTAGTTATCTAATTAAGATAGCTAAAAAAGTTGGTAAGCGATCACATCGTAATTCAATATAATTTGGCGATCACACCTAAATTATAACGTCTCCTCGAAATATTTTTGATATAAAAGACAACTCGAAGTTACATGATCACCTTGTAATTCAACTAATCCTAAACTTTGTAACTTAAAGGCTTGGAGTAAATCCAATTCAACCTTAGTATCCGATAGAACAACTTTTTTCAAAGCTTCTAATAAGTCAGGATTTTGCTGTTGTAAATTCAACAGTTGCCATTGTAGATGATGATAATAAATATGATCAGGAGATTGAAGAGAAGTTGTTAATAACTCCTCTAAAGTAAGATCTTCTCGTGCAATATGATATAGTCCCAACCTAACTAAATAGGGATTTCCCCCAACAAGATTAATTAGTTGTGTAGTTTCCTCTGATGACAAATCTAAATCATAACGTCCCGCCAAATCTTCAACTTGTGCCAAAGTTAATAAAGGTAATTCAATTGGCAAACCAACATTAAACGGAGAGTGATTAACATTAAGGGGAATGTGAACTTCTGAAGAGTGAACCACTATTAACCGCAATTTCTTCCAAATACCTCTATTTTTTCCCTCTTCATGCCAAGCGCGTAATAATCCAAAAAAATCATCAGCTAATTCTGGATATTGGAATAGTAAATCGACATCATCTATTCCTAAAACCAAAGGTTGTTTTAGTTGCTCTAAAATGTATTCCTCAAAATAAATTTTGCAACTAATTTTACTACCAAACAAATCATCCCAATAATCAACAGTACGGTTAGGTAATTTAATCCCTAAACTGACATTAGCGCAAAACCATTGAAGAAACTTATCTAAGTCTTGTAATAATGCTTTATCAGCTAATTGTAAACTCAGAGAAACTGTATAGTAACCATGCTTGTGTGCTTGATTAAGTATCCTCATCATTAAAGAAGTTTTTCCCCTTTTTCTGGGAGCTTTCAAGCGTATTAAAGCTCCAGGTTTAAGAATAGCTTGATAACAATCTGATTCAATAGAATCCCGTTCGATATAAAATTCTGAATTAAGGGGAACTTGTCCTTCAGGTAATTCAATCTCTATTGGTAGACAATTATCAGGGATTGAAGGCGGATTTAAGGGAGGTTTATAATAATCATTGGCTTGTAGATCTAAATTAAAAGCTTTAAAGCACATTTTAAGTGTTTGTTTATCTACTCCCGACTCACAAGCAAAGACTTTCATCAGAGTATCTACCCCTAACTCTGTTCGTTCACTTAAAGCTTCTAGGGTATAACGATTACCCCGATTATCTAAGTATTCTGCCTCAGACTTTGCTTGTTTAAGTCGTTCCAAACCATCAGAGGTTAGAATAACCCCCCTTCTACGTCTTCTTTTCTCTGATTTTACCTGCTGCATAATTATCGTCATTATCAAAAGTTCTCACATAGTCTAATTCAAAATTAGTTTATACAATTGAGAAAAACCATTAAACTGAATCTTTACTTCGATGTGAGAAAAATGCTTGATCCTAAGTTAAGGATCTTAAGATTCTATTTTAAGCGATCTTAAAAATCTTTTTGAGGGAGTACCTATTAAAAAATTTAGTGAAGACATTATTATTACGTCTCCGGTAAAAGCTATTGATGCTCTTGATGATAATAAATAGGAAGATTTTTGGTTGAGAGAGTCCACTATTGAAGATTTTTTACCAAGTTTGCGTTTTTGCTAAATCTTAATTCTCTTCTAAATAGCTTAACTTCTTGACTAAGTGCCAAAACTTCGGTTGTATTCTGATAATTCTGGCCACAAACTGAAAGTAAGTTACCCCAACTATATCCCATTCAATTTTATCTTAC
>DLXW01000204.1:0-1540 GCA_003448685.1 Cyanothece sp. UBA12306 | reverse complement strand
TCCCATTCAATTTTATCTTAAAAGAGAAGGTTATGAAAATGATCCAAGCAATAAAACCGCTAAAAGCTGTTTGGTACAAACGTCTGGTTAGGGAATTGCCTTATTTAGATGGGGAAAAATGTCACAGTATACTCAATTGGTTGCTAAGTTGTGAATCAGATTCCCCATTAGCTTCCCCTGAATTAGATATACTTAATCAACGTTTGGCCTATCGTTATCGAATCTTACATCAGCGATACTTATTTGTAGATTCCCATCAAGCTTATCGCCAACTAATTTCAAGACTCGGTTCAGTTTTGCTTAGCATAAATTCAGTTCAAACCTGGATCACAAAACAGTCACAATCTCGGCAAGAAACACTGAGATTAATTCAAAAATTAATTCACGAATTATTGGATAATGACTCCAATTTGCAAAACAAACTTAGCCGAATTCCTCAATATACTACTGATGCTCATTTGAGCAAAGCTTTAGTTCTAGCAACTATTGAAGAATACTGTATGTATCCTATTCATGGCCAACCATTATTACTCCATCTTTTACGTCAGTATCTAAAGTGTCAATTGCAAGCACAAACAAATCAAGCTGCTTAATAGGGATTAAGCTGTTTTAAAAAAATGAATTATTTCTCTCACTTGATTGAGAAATTGACTATCTTCAGTTAGTTGAGAAATAGCACCCCTAGCCTCTCGTAAAATGTTTTCGTGTTCCAGACTATTTCGCGCTTCAAATTGTTCTAATAAAGCTTTTAAACAAGCAACTTCTTCCCGATGTTTTTGCAACTGCTTTTGTTGAGTACTAATCCAAGAATCAGGTTGCTTTAGATCCAACTTAGATTCTAAAGATTTAAGAATACTTTCTGATTTGCTAAAGCGATTACGTAATTCTAAAATATCTTCTCTAGGATATTTAATTTGTCCACGAATTGATGAAAGTCGATCAGCTAAATATTGATAAGCTCGAATAGTAGGTCGTAAGAAGGTTAATAATAATGTGGCAAAAGAACTAACATAACCAACCGCACTAATTCCCATTTTCGCTAATAGATATAATCCCACGGCTGAGAATAAATGTAAAGCGATCGCTACAATTAAAGAACCACGACGAACTTGAGCTACATAGTTCACTTGTTTGGTATCGATCGTAATACCTTTTTCTTGAGAAGTTGCTGCTTCTGCTATCACTTCTTTAGCATCAAAATATATATTCCAAGGAACAGTCACAATCACCATTAACCACCAAAAACTAGCAACTCCAATTACCCAATCTATTAAGTTACCAGCTGGAATCTGTAACCATTGTAATAAGAAAAAAGCTAACAAAACTAAAAATCCGAATCCTGCACTAAAACTAAAATACCAAGCATAGGTAATTCTCATTTTCTCTTGCCTCATCATTGATCTCTTTCCCCGATTATGCAACTCCTAGGTATTGTTTGAGGATTCAACTGTGACGCTTTTGAAACCTGTTAAACTGTTTGTCTTCAATCCTAATCTTGGGGGGTGTGGGGTTAACGAAGTCAGAAGTCTCCAAGTCAGAA
>DLXW01000203.1 GCA_003448685.1 Cyanothece sp. UBA12306 | reverse complement strand
TGTATCTACCATGGCTTTCAACTTAAACGGATTTAACTTCAACCAGTCCATTCTAGACTCACAAGGTCGTGTAATCGGAACCTGGGCAGATGTATTAAACCGTGCAGGAATCGGAATGGAAGTAATGCACGAGCGCAACGCTCACAACTTCCCCTTAGACTTGGCGAATGCTGAGCCTGTACAAGCTCCTGCAATCAATGGTTAATTCCTGTTGATGACAAATAAATATTAGCAAAAAGCACTCTCTAGTTTTAGGGGGTGCTTTTTGGTTATTTTTGCTAAGCTAATAGGATAACAGAATATCAAATATGAACACTCTCACTGAAAAATATACTCTTTGATTTCTCAGGAAAGATATTATATTGAGCAGTTTCAAAAAGAAGGCGATCGCTGGTTTTTTAAAGCTTATGAAAGTAATGATATTATTACTTTGATTTTTGGGGAGAAAATAAGTAAACTAAGAAAAAATATTAATTTTATTTTATTAGAGCAGGATGAATAAATAATAATAACAAAATGGAAACAGTTAAAATTAGCCTGGATAGGGATAATATTTTTAATGACTTTTATTATTATTAGAGCCGCCTCATTTCATCAGATTGATCATCTTTTAGGACTATCAATAGTAGGATTTAAGGTTAATTGGCTATTAGAATTGGGGGGGATAGCTTGTATTGCGATCGCTGCTATTAATCATCGTAATTTTTATCTAAAACAAAAATGACTAATTACAACAGAAATATTGATAATCTCGAGAAAAAGGCAGTTCTTTGGTGGCCAGAAAATCTAAATCAGGCTAATGCCTCCATCAGCGTTGTTCCAAAACTTCTTAAGACCCAAGATGATTTTTTTAAAATTATTGCACTAGCCAAACAAAATCCCTATCAAGTCTTTGATCTTATTGAAGCCTCAAAATTTCTGGCTAACTTATTTTTAAAACATTTGTGTGTTTTAGCCGATTATGGTGGTGAACCAATTCAACGACTTGGAAAGGCTTTTAAGTCAATTTTTTGCTCAAATAATGGAAAGTTTTTTATTTCATTTACATGGCAATCACATGATTATGTATACGAGTTCCAATCTTTACCTCTTAGACTGTACTGTAGCATATTCAGATGATGAATTTGACGTACTATCTCAATGGATAAGGGAAAATCTTGATTAAATTTGTTGATTTATTTGCTGGAACAGGTGGTATTCGTCTTGGCTTTGAGCAAGCTTTTATCGAAGCAGGTATAAAAGTTGAGTGTGTATTTAGTTCGGAAATAGATAAAAATGCTTGTTTATCTTATGAACTGAATTTTGGAGAAAATCCTGATTCAGATATTAGAAAAGTTTATGAATTTCCAGATTTTGATTTTTTATTGGCTGGTTTTCCATGCCAAGCATTTTCATATGCAGGTAAAAGAAAAGGTTTTGATGATACTAGAGGTACTTTATTTTTTGAAGTTGAAAGAATCCTAAACAAAAAAAATAGGAAGAAAAGTTAAACTTACATTGAATAGTGATCTTGGTGCAACCGATACTCATCAATTCAAACTTAATACAAAATTTTACCAGGGTTCCCTTACATTGACAGCCTCAGATGCTAATCGACTGGGAATTGTGCAAAATAATGTACCTAGACGTATTACTCCCAGAGATTGTGCCAGACTGCAAGGATATCCTGAAACTTATAAATTATTGAATGATGACCAGGCTGTATATAGACAAATGGGTAACGAAGTTTCAGTTCCCGTTATTAAAGCTGTAGTCTCTAATTTTATTATCCATAATTACAAGAAAAAAGCGTGAAAAATTGAAGGCACGGACCTCAGTATTGTCGTAAATAAATATCAAATATATATCTTAATCTATGGACAGATTAGCGATCGCCCAAATCAAGTGTTACCTTTTGTAAAGAAGATTCAAATTAACTTGACTTTATACGCAACACAGTGAATGTTCAATGGTTACCAGAGGAAGAATCAAGCAAATTTTAATTATTGTTAAGCGAGTCTAACAGAAAAGGGAATGACAACGTATCATCAACTATTGATACATTTGCCCCGAAGCCAACTGAGAAGGGCAAATCAGGAAAAGTAAAAAGAAAAGCGGTTGGTTTTATTTTTTGCTTTTCTTCTATTACACTATCCTCAATAGGAAACCCATAAAGTTTATGGTCGAGAGAGGAGAACCCTCATGACAATTAGTCCTCCCGAGAAAGAGGCGAAAGTTAAGGTAACAGTAGATAAAGATCCAGTACCAACTTCCTTTGAGAAGTGGGGTAAACCCGGACACTTTGACCGTACCTTAGCCAGAGGACCCAAAACCACCACTTGGATTTGGAATCTTCACGCCGACGCGCACGATTTTGACAGTCAAACCAGTGATTTAGAAGATGTATCGCGCAAAATCTTTAGCGCGCACTTCGGTCACTTAGCCGTTATCTTTGTTTGGCTGAGCGGCATGTATTTCCATGGCGCTCGTTTTTCTAATTACGAAGCTTGGTTAACAGATCCCACCGCCATTAAGCCCAGCGCACAAGTTGTTTGGCCCATTGTTGGCCAAGGAATCTTGAACGCTGATGTAGGAGGAGGTTTCCACGGAATTCAGATCACCTCTGGTCTGTTCTATCTGTGGAGAGCATCTGGTTTCACCAATAGCTATCAACTCTACTGTACGGCTATTGGCGGTTTGGTGATGGCTGGCCTAATGCTGTTTGCCGGCTGGTTCCACTACCACAAAAAAGCTCCTAAGCTTGAGTGGTTCCAAAACGTGGAATCAATGATGAACCACCACCTGGCAGGATTACTAGGGTTAGGCTCTTTATCCTGGGCTGGACACCAGATTCACGTCTCCTTACCAGTGAATAAACTCTTGGACGCAGGAGTTGCCCCCAAGGACATTCCTTTACCCCATGAGTTTCTCGATCCAGCCAAAATGGCTGAGTTGTATCCCAGCTTTGCCCAAGGGTTAACCCCCTTCTTTACCTTGAATTGGGGAGTCTATTCCGACTTCTTGACCTTCAAGGGTGGGTTAAACCCAGTTACTGGAGGGTTATGGCTTTCTGATACAGCCCATCACCACTTGGCGATCGCGGTTCTATTCATCATCGCTGGTCATATGTACCGCACCAACTGGGGCATTGGCCATAGCATGAAGGAAATTTTAGAAGGTCATAAAGGAGATCCGATCCTATTTGGTGGAGAAGGTCACAAAGGATTATATGAAATCCTGACAACTTCTTGGCACGCCCAACTAGCGGTTAACCTAGCCCTACTAGGCTCCTTGACCATCATCGTGGCGCACCATATGTACGCCATGCCACCCTATCCTTATCAGGCGATCGATTACGGAACCCAGTTGTCCCTATTCACTCACCATATGTGGATTGGCGGCTTTCTGATTGTTGGGGCTGGAGCCCACGGCGCCATCTTTATGGTGCGCGATTATGATCCAGCCAAGAATGTCAACAACGTTCTAGATCGGATGATTCGGTCACGGGATGCGATTATTTCCCATCTCAATTGGGTTTGTATTTTCCTTGGCTTCCATAGCTTCGGACTTTACATTCACAATGACACCATGCGGGCTTTAGGTCGTCCCCAAGATATGTTCTCGGATCAGGCGATTCAATTGCAGCCCATCTTTGCCCAGTGGATACAAAACCTCCACTTCTTAGCTCCTGGCGGTACTGCTCCCTATGTAGGAGCCCCTGCTAGTTATGCCTTCGGAGGAGAAACTGTCGCTGTGGCTGGAAAAGTTGCCATTATGCCCATTACCCTGGGAACGGCTGATTTCATGGTTCACCACATCCATGCTTTCACCATCCACGTTACCGTCTTGATTCTGCTTAAAGGGGTACTCTATGCCCGTAACTCTCGTCTAATTCCCGACAAGAGTAACTTAGGCTTCCGCTTCCCTTGCGACGGACCTGGACGGGGTGGTACTTGTCAAGTTTCTGGCTGGGATCATGTGTTCCTCGGCTTGTTCTGGATGTACAATTCCCTCTCCATTGTGATTTTCCACTTTAGTTGGAAGATGCAATCAGATGTGTGGGGAACAATTGCACCAGATGGTAGCATTTCACACGTAACTG
>DLXW01000356.1:20442-30394 GCA_003448685.1 Cyanothece sp. UBA12306 | reverse complement strand
ACGGGGTTGTCACCCCGTGAGGGAATTAGGGCTAGATTAGGAGCAACTTCTACTAAGGTTTCAATCGGAATAGCAAAACTTAACTGTCGATAGTTTTCAATTTGTTGCCTAAAAGGTTTTGAGCCATCTACATAGGTATAAGCTTCATTTAAAATGGGAGCTTTGAGTAATCCATTAATGCCAATTAATTGCCCTTGATTATTTAATAATGCACCCCCACTCATCCCTGGTTTAACATCAACGTCGTAACCAATTCTATACCCTCCAATAAAGGGCTTGGGTGCTTGTATTTTTAATAGTCCTTTAGCGACGTAAAATTCCTTCATTTCTTCAGGAAAACCAACGGAATAAACCCTTAAATTTTCTTCAATATTGGGATTAGCTACTAAAGTTGCAACTTGATAAAGTTTAGCAGAATTAAAAGTCAAAATTCCTAAATCATTACCTTCTAAAGAATTGCCTTGATGAATGATTTTAGCATCATGAACTTCGCCATCAATCGTCACAATTTTATTTGGAACTTTCTGCTGAATAACATGAGCATTAGTCATAACAGTATAAGTGTTCCCAGCTTTGCCAATAATGACCCCAGAACCTGTATTATTATTGGTTTTTACTCTAACACTAATAGCCTCAGCTTGTTGCCGAATTTCTTCAGGCTCTAATGCTTGACTGAGCAAATGATTGCTGATTCTTTCAGTCAGAGATTCTGGTAAGATCGCATAATTAATCGGCGCTAGTAAGCAAGTTGCTAGAGAACCTAAAATCAAGAAAAGTTTCGTCTTATTCATGGCTTTAATGATTAACGATAAGATAATAAATAATTAATCGCGTCAAATAATTTATTTTTAAAAAAGGGGTAATACCAACACCCAACCGGCATTATCTTTAGCTAGAATCTGCCAGCTAAAATATTAGCAATTAAACCCCAATCAGTAATATTTAATACTGGACCCACACCGACTATTCAATAGGTGCTATCTCCAAGAATTTATCAAAATCAATTGCGTAATATTGTTGAAGTTTTAGATTGCTATTGCTACTATGTCTGATCACTCCTGTAGCACGTCCATTGAGTAAGTTAACTACATCTTTTGTTATGGCAATAGGATCATCTTCTGGACGTAATGTCATCAAAATAGTGGCGCAATCTGCACCTCTCTCACGGGCAGTACAAACTACAGCTTGATTATTCTTCCAACCATTGGCAATATACTTCAAACTCCCATTATCATAAGCTTCTTGAAACCTTTGGGAGACTGTCTGGCAACGGCTTTGAGGAGTCCAAACTGTACTGTTATGCCATTTTTTTACCCAGCGAATTACTGCTCGTTTGCCTTCAGGAGTCCACGCATAAGTAGTATATTGAGGTTTATTTGTTTGTAGATCGTGTCCCTTTCGGCAAATAAATTTTACCCCATTACTCTTTTGTGCAGATAGGTTACTTATTGTTGTTTTCAGTATTGGTTGAGTTGACGTGTTTTTAACATTTTCTATGGCTGTTTGCCCAAAATTTCCAGGCCAACCCACTGAAGTTATTATGATGGTTAATAAGGTAATGAAAACTTGATATTGCATAATCTACTCTCCTCCTCTTACCTCTGCTCTTCCTTAAGCTCGTAAGGATATAGGAGTCATCTAACTACCTACTTTACTTCTAGTAGTCTTATTTTTATTGTAGCTAGAAATAACAAAAATATTGCTTTTCTTTACTTTTTGTGATATAAATCGGTCTAGTCCTTGGATTTTTTAATCTACTCTTAAACTTTAGGATTTAAACAACATTTTTGTTGTTTAAACAAACGGTATTATGATATTTCTTTTCTGTTACTAATAGGTAAAATAATAATCAAAATTATTCCAAAAATAGACTCATTAAGACTAATAATTAAACTCATTATCTTAATTATCTTACTGATAGAAAATTACTTATTTTTTTCCAGATAAGTCAAAAAAATACTATGTTAAAATGTAGCCTCTAAAACTTCTTGAGTTTGCTTAATTTGTTTACCACTAAATCCAGCTTCTTTGAGGTGAGATAAAAAGCTAACTTGACGATAACGTCCATCTAAATTAATAGCTTTTCGATAGTTTTCTTGGCTTTTTTGGGGCTCTCCCATTTCCCAATAAGTAATAGCTAAAGCAACCCAAGGATGGGGGTTATAGGGTTCAAGAGTTATCGCTTGTTTACCATGATTAATTGCTTTAGTATATTGTTGTAAACGTTGATAAGCTAAATTGAGATTATAATGAGCAATTTTATTATTAGGGGAGATAGTAACAGCTTGAGTATGGGTAGCGATCGCTTGTTCTAAATTACCTCCAACTAAATAAACTATTCCTAAGGCATTTAAAGTCTGAATATGTTGAGAATCAATGGTTAATGCTTGTTCAAGTATTTCCTGTGCTGGTTGAGGTTTTTGTGCTAAGTGTAATGTCCATCCTAATAATACTAAACTTGACATATTTTCTCGATCAAGATTCACAGATTTCTCTAAAGATTCAATTGCTTTGGTATAATTACCTTGTTGACGATATTGTAGGGCTGATTGTCTTAATTTTGCTGCATTTTTGCGTTCATCTGCCGTTGGCGCAGAGATGATCTTTTGATTTTGAATTTCATTTTCTTTAGCTGAACTATCAGAAACTTCTGAACTAACTTTATCGGATTGATTTAAACAGCTATTTGAGGTTAAATAACTTGTTATTATTAATGCAAAAGATATCAATTTATGGTGTCTAGTCTTCATCATTATCATCTAATATTTGTCCCATACCTTGACAAAAAACACAAGTTTCTTCTCGTTGAATTTCTCCAGTACAATCCCGAATTTCAATATATCCTTGACCATCACAGTGATTACAGATTATTTTCATAATTTCTAAAAATTGATGATTGATGCTTCATTACTAATAGTTGATAATTAATAGTTTAATATATTATAATCCTAAATTGAGTAACATCTAACTTGATATTTATGGCATTAGCACCAGAACCCCGTTTAATTCTCAAAACCTTGCTTCCCTATCTCAAAGTAGCAGCTAAATATGCCAGTCAGCTACAATCAGAGATCAGCGCACTTCCTGCTAAAGAGGGAACAGACAACTTTTTAGGTGCTGCCTTAACAGATGTAGACTTATCCATTCAAAATTTAGTTGAAGTAGTATTATTAGGAAATTTTCCTCAAATTCGTTTCTATGGAGAAGAGTATCAACAATCAGCTAATACTAAGTATTTTAGATCTATAGATTTTGGGGAATTTGGTGATTATTTAGTAACCCTTGATCCCATTGATGGAACTCAATTTTATATCGATGGTCATACTAATTATCAAATTATTTTAAGTGTCTTAAATACGGATGATTATGAGGCAGTAATTACTGTTTCTCCAGCTATAAATCATTATTGTTATGCGTTGCGAGGTCAAGGAGTTTTTGAAGGAACTTTTACTGTTGATTTTGAAGATTGTCAACCTTTAAGAAAAAAATCTTCTAAATCAACGATTTTGTTAGGCTGGGGGATGGAAAAACTCACAACTTTTCTTAATGATAAATATTCAGTAATTGATATTGCTACTTGCTACTCCAAAGACAATCAAATTCCTAATATCAATGGACTGTTAGGTGGAGAATTGTCAGGAGCAATTGTTAGATCTGGTAATTTAATTGATAGTGCTGCTTTGGCTTTTATGGCTAAAGAAATGGGATATATAGTTAGTTTATTTGATGGTTCCCCACTACCTCCTTTAAATACTTGTAAAAATTATAAATTACCAGGATTAATTATGGCTAGTAATTCGTCAATTCATCAAGATTTATTAGCAGCAGTTAAACAGTAGTAATATAGCAGAAGTCAGAAGTCATACCAAGTCCGCTTTAGATAGTATTGTATCAAATCAAGCCTCAGAGCTTCGGAGCAGGGAGCTTCGGAGCAGGGAGCTTCGGAGAAAAAACTTTACTCTACTAAAATAAGCGGATTTGGTATCAGAAGTAAAACTCGCTTAGTACAAGGGTTTAAGAGCCAAATTCTGTCCTAACCACCTTGGCGACTGCTATATCAACTAAATAAATTACCACAAAAAAAGGCGATCGCAATAATCGCCTGGGGAAATATAGATAGTGTTAATTAAATTTAAGCAGTGACTAACTCACGTTCAGGACGTTTGCTATTACGAATTCCTTCAATAGCTTCAGCATAGTCAGGAGCTTTAAATACTGCTGAGCCAGCAACGATCGCATTAGCACCCACTTCCAAAACTTGCCAAGTATTTCCAGTTTTCAAACCGCCATCTACTTCAATCCAAGGATCGAGTCCGCGCTCATCACACATTTGACGAAGTTTGCGAATTTTTTCAACAACAGCAGGAATGAAGCTTTGGCCACCAAAACCAGGATTAACACTCATAATGAGGACTAAATCGCAAAGTTCTAGGGTATACTCGATTAATTCGAGGGGAGTAGAAGGATTGAGAACTACACCAGCTTTCTTGCCTAGTTCCTTGATTTGGCCCAGGGTACGATGTAAGTGAGGAGAAGCATTATGTTCAGCATGGACGGAAATGATATCAGCACCTGCTTTCGCAAAGTCAGCTACGTACTTTTCGGGTTCCACAATCATTAAATGGACATCCAAAGGCTTTTGGGTATAGGGACGAATAGCACTAACAATTAATGGACCGATGGTGATATTGGGAACAAAACGACCATCCATGACATCAACATGAATCCAGTCGGCTCCAGCTTGATCTACAGCTTGGATTTCTTCTCCTAAGCGACTGAAGTCAGCTGAGAGGATTGAAGGGGCAATAACAATGGGTTTAGTGGATTGGCTCATAACTTGTGTTTCTCTGCGAAGGATCGCTTATGGTGTGGATATTAACAAAGTCTTTAGAATTTTCCTCATCATAGCAGTAAACAGTCATCAGTCAACAATTAAACTATTTTCTTTCTTCTGCTTCATTCAAGGATTAGATTGGGATTTGTCTAGGGTTTGAGAGATTTTGTTAATTAACCAACTGAGAATTGCTCCTAAGAAAAGAATGGCGATCGCTGGATTAAATAAGGGTTGCCATAATTGGTACCATAAATCAAATCCTAGAGAAATTCCGACTGATTTTCCGATAACTGCCGCAGCAAACCAGAAAAACCCAAAGAAGACCAGAAATACATCAGCCATTAATAAACGATTGAGCCAAGTCAACAAGGTTTCTTTCATCATTTTTAACCATCATAATCAAACCTTAGAACGTGAGTTCGGAGTTCAGAATTCAGAGTTCAGAGTTATGATTTTTTCAACGAGGGAATCTTCGGTTGCCAGACTCCTAATTTTGATAAGTTGTCTACCAAGATCCTTAGATCGAACTCAGGTTTAGAGGTAAGCTAAGCTTACCTCAAATTGGCCAAGCTTATGAAACAGTAATGCCTCGGTTAGTCAGAACCGCTTGTAATTCTTCTTCCTTGTCTTTGGTTAGAGAAGTCCTGAGAACTTTACCACCATAAGGAGAAATTTCTTCAAGCACTTTATCGGGGGTAACTTTACGAACTAAGACAAACAAAGCTGATGTTTCTGGTTGAAGAGTTTCTCCGAGTTCTTTCATAAAATCATCATCAACCCCTATATCACTTAAAGCACCACTGAGGGCTCCACTAGCAGCACCAACAGCCGCTCCCAAAAGAGGAGCGAAAAATAGTGTCCCAATTAGTAATCCCCAGAAACTTCCGCTAGCGGCTCCTGCAGCCGTCAAATTGATGGCTTGCTTCAGTTGAACTTTCCCCTCTTTGTTTTTCACAACTACTGCCGCATCTTCAAGTTCAATCAAGTGTTCTTTTTGAAGTTTGGCTAGTGTAAGACGCACTTCTTCGGCTTTAAATTCATTGTCGTAGGCAATAGCAATTAAGTCACTCATGGAATAGATTCCTTCTTCTGCTAATTGAGTAGATGTCACTTTTTTAATTTAAGCAAACCCATTTGTTTAACTTAACAAGATTAAGTGGCTTTACCAGCAAAAGTGTAGCATATTAATTGTCCTGTTTACATGATGATCGATAATAGACTTTGCATTACTAATTTTACTTTCATTGACCGAAGATTGTAGATTGGAGATTGGAGATTGGAGATTGAAAAGACACAGGTTCCCCAAGTCTTTCAAGAAGGGGAAAATCGCTCTCTTCTACACTCCTTTAATCTACAATAAGTTAATATCTTCAATCTTCAATCTCAATTTCCTGTCTTTTAAGCAGGAGTCAATTCTTTAATCTTTAATGGTAGAGGGGGAAGTTAACGAAGTCGCCAAGTCAGAAGTCAGAATTCAGTAGGGGCTTAATATTATTAAGCCCCTACAGAAGTTGTTTTTGTGACGAGGATTTAAGCCTCGCCCCAAAAACTTTTCGCTTTAAAAAGCCAGGTTTTAAACCCAATTTTTCTGATAAAAATAATAGTTACAATGGTGGGCAAATCTTAATTGATACTAAAGAAAAAATAAATTATCAACCTTTGCCCACCCTACAGATTATGCTTTAATTTTCTTCATTTTTCTTGTTAACTTTTTGACACCCACAATAAAGTCATCAACAAAAGTATAAACCACAGGAATAACAATTAAAGTTAATAAGGTTGACACCGTTAACCCCCCTAAAATAACCGTAGCAATAGGGGAATAAGCATCCATTCCCGTCTCAGGATAAAAGGCTAATCTTACTACTACAATCATAGTAGTTAATGTGGTCATAAAAATGGCTTTTAATCTGACAGGGCCAGACTCTCGAATGGCCTGCATTCTCGGAACCCCTTCTTGACGTTTAGTCAAAATTAATTCTAATAATAAAATAGCCGAAGAAACAGCAATTCCTGATAGAATAATAATGCCTAAAATAGAAACAGTAGACAAGGTTTGTTTGGCTAATAATAACGCCCCAAATACCCCGACTAATTCTAAAGGAATTGATAACATCATCACTAAAGGTTGAATAAATGAGCCAAATTGAATGACTAAAATAAGGTAAATTAACACTAAAGAAACCACTAAACCTTTTAATAAGCGATCAAATTCGATCATCATATCTGTCATATCTCCCATGGAGTCTAACCCATAACCAGGGGGAAAAGTGATCTCTTCTGCTGCTTGCATAGCGATCGCCATTGACAAATTCATCGAAGCCGGATTACGCTTACGATAGAAGCCATTGACATAGACCACCCGACGACCATTGACTCGTTCGACTAAGGTTGGCCCTTGACTCGGTTCTAACCTTGCCACCATTGACAAGGGGACTTGTTCCCCGTTGGGGGTAGTGATGTAAGTAGAGGCTAAGTCTTGGAAATTACCTCGATTTTGCTGATTATAGCGGACTAAAATCGTATTTTGCCGTAAATTAGGCCGATTATAAAAACTACGGGTATAACCCCCATTTAAAGCATATTTAGCCTGTTCTGAAACCATGTCTAAGGTTAATCCTAATTCTTGGGCCCGACGGCGATCAATCTTTAATTGATATTCGGGTTGGTTTAAACTAGAACTGGTGTGCGTCATGACGATATCGGGATTATTTTGGGCGATAGTTAGCACTTTTTCGGCTAAACCGTGTAAAGTATCTAAATCTTCCCCATAAACCGCGATTTGAATCGGTGCAGCAGAGGTAGCCATCACATCAACTCCCATCTCCTTCATGGCAATGCGTCGTAACCCTGGAATAGTTGCCTTAGCTTTAGCCTCTATTGCATCCATAACTTGCCAAATATCCCGTTGTCGTTCTCCCAAGGGTTTGAGGGTGACGATCATGGATGCAGCGTTAACCCCACCCATACTATAAGCACTAAAATAGGTACTATTGCGAGTAAATTCAAAGCCAATTTCTGAAGAAACTTTATCAATTTCTGGCTGTTCTAAGATAATATTTTCAAATTGTTTGGCTGTTTCATCGGTTCTTTGAAAAGATACCCCAGGTTCTAATTCCAGGGTTGCCATAAACTGTCCTGAGTCGCCCAATGGCATCATTTCTTGAGGAATAAACGGATATAGTGAAAAGGCTAAAAAAATAAATGCACCTGCTATAGCTAAAGTAATTTCTCTATTTTTTAAACTAATATCTAATAACCAACTGTAACCTTTTTCTAGGGCAATAAAGCCATAATGAAAGGGACTTAGCAACCATTGTAACCAAGTCTTTTTTTGATTTTTGGTTTTGCCAAGAGGTTTTAAGAAAAATGCAGCTAATAGGGGAATTAAGGTAATCGAAACTAACAAAGATGATATAAAAGCAAACACCATCGGATAGACCAAACCGACAAACATTAATCCAGTTAACCCCCCCGCTAAAATAGTCGGTAACAAAGCAGCAATCATGACACAACTGGCTGCTGCACTAGCTAAAAAAACCTCTCCCGTACCTTCTATGGCTGCTTTTTTCGGGCTTTTTCCTAACTTTAGATGGCGATCTATCGAATCAATCACAATAATAGAATCATCGACTAATTTTCCAATAGCCATCATCATTCCCACCAAAGTAGACGAATTTAACGACATAGAAATAGGAATAAAAGGAAGCATCGATAAAGCTAACGACATGGGAATAGAAATCATGACAATAGCTGTTGCCCGAAAATCTTCTAAAAAGACTAAAATAACAATTCCTGCCAAGAGAATACTAATTAAAAGCTCTCCAGTGGTACTATCTTTAATTAACTCAACTAAAAAAGAATTATCATAAGCTTCTTGAAACTCAATACCTGGATATTGTGCCTCAATTTTGGCTAATTCTTTACGCACCCTTTCTATTACTTTGGGGGAACTAGAATCCGGTTTTTGAATCACATTTACAGCTAATGCTGACTGACCATTGTAACGATAACCACTGCGTTTTTCTTCATAAGTATCCTTAACCTCAGCTACATCCCTAACGTAAACAATTTTTCCTCCCATCTCATAAAGGGGATAATCTCGCACCATTTGGGCATTTAAAGCGCGATCATCTGCCCTAACTAAAATTTCTTGATCGCCTCGTGTTAAGACTCCCGCGCCTTGACTCACATTATTATTATCAATAGTGTCCCGTACATCCAAAATAGATAACCCATAAGCAGCCAACTTCTGACGATCTACGATCACTTGTAATTGTCGTCGATATCCCCCAAAAATAGACACCGCTTGCACATCCGTTATTTGTGTCAGGCGATCGACTAAGGTATTATCGGCAAATTCGCGCAACTGTACCGAGTCCCAACCTTCCCCTTTCAACGCTAAAGTCAAAACCGGACGATTTAGGGGATCAATAGGCAGAACCCAGTAAGAACGAGTGTTAATGCCATCTAACGGTAAATCACCTTCGGCTGCCTTCATCACACTTTGGACTTCTTGTACCGCATTATCAATATCCCCACCCCAAGCAAATTGAATGGTGACAAGGGACATATCTTGTTGAGAACTAGATCTGATAAACCGTACCCCATCGAGTACCGTCAACCGTTGTTCAATAGGTTTACTGATGTGGGTTTCCACTTCTGTGGGAGTTTGTCCCGATGCCATAGTGATGACTGCAACCAAAGGACTCTGTACATAAGGCATCATCCGCACAGGAATTAAAATTAAGGTCAGTACGCAAAGAATGATTACCCCCATATAAAGGGCAAGAGTAATAACAGGGTTACGAATAGACCACCGAGTGAAGAAGGTGTTCATCAATACAATTAGTCAACATTGGCTATTTATTGATACGGTGACAGATGATTATGAAATAGGGATGAAATATTTTTTTAAACTTATGGAAACTAAGACAAAGTCTTGACAACAAATTACTGATTTTTAATTCTATTAGAATCGATATTTTTTCACTCGATATTGCCATACATCTAACTATTTTTATCGAAATTATTGGGTCTAAAACCTGGCTTTTTAAGGCGAATAGTTTTTGTGGCGGGGCTTAAATCCCCGTTACAAAAACTACTTCTGTACGGGCT
>DLXW01000356.1:12680-20273 GCA_003448685.1 Cyanothece sp. UBA12306 | reverse complement strand
CCCCTACTGACTTCTGACTTCTGACTTCGTTAAGGTATTGATAGTTGGATTGAATAGGCTTTTTTAATTTAGCCTATTAATTTAGCCTATTCAATCAACAAAATAACTATCGTGATAGGTTTAATTAGCTATCCCGACTAACTTAGCGCTGAGATCCCACATTTTCTCTGCTTTTTCTTCATCTCTGGCCTGGGGTGAAACTTTTTGGACAAAAGACTCTCGGTCTTTTTTCTGGCGGTTACCCCAACTCCAATAGACTCCAGATTGATTATACTTAGGATCGGCTACTACCGCAGCTACTCTTTCTCCTGCTAGTTCTTCAGATACAAATCCTTTGGTGACGTATTTCTGAAATAGGGGAAATAGTTTCTGGAATAGGGGATAGTGGTTACGAAATAAAGCAGTTGTCGCTACACACCCTGGATAGAGGGAACTAAAGGTAATCCCTGTAGCTTCGTGATAACGTTTATGTAATTGTCTCATAGTGAGAACGTTACAAACTTTGCTGTCTTTGTAAGCTTTGACTGGTTCAAACTTTTTCCCGTCAATCATGGTATGGGGTGGTTTAAATCCTTCAGCAAACCCTTCAAGATCGCCTAAATCAGGACGTGGTGGAATTTTTCCACCCAATTCATCTGGATTATGGGTTACAGTTCCTAAAATAACGACTCTCGGTTCTGGAGAGGATGACCTTTGCAGATCTTCTAACATCATGTTACATAATAGAAAATGTCCTAGATGATTGGTCGTCATGGTCAATTCATACCCTTCGGGAGAACGCAAGGGTTCTTTGATTAAAGGCATATAAATTGCTGCGTTGCACAACAAAGCATCTAAGGATTTGCCGGTTTCCCGAAAAGCTTCAACGAACCGCCTGACACTGCCTAAGCTGCCTAAATCAATGGGTAAGACGGTATAACTATCAGAAGGTAGACCTACTTCTTGAGCAACTTGATAGGTTTTCTCTAGGTTGCGACAGGCCATTACCACATGATATTGCCATTTCTGAGCTAGGGCTTTTGCTGCGTATAAGCCAACTCCCGAAGAAGCCCCTGTGATTATAACTGTTTTTTGAGCTTGTGTCATTATCTTTCGACTTAATGTAACTTGTTGTTGACTATTTTTTATTGAATGAATCTCACACCACTAAATTTCTCAGCATTTGATTGTACCACTTTTTAGATCTTCTGCTTCAATTTTTCGAAAGAAGCTGAATAGATAGGATATTTTCCTGATTCATCGATTAGGTTAAATTTAATGGTAAAAAGTTGCTCTTTGAAGTTAAATTTTAATTTTTCTGATGATATTTTCGGTAGTTCACAAGGTCGATGGGGATAACATATATAAAGAAAGTCTTGATCATTGTTTTTGAGCAATTGTCTAGACAATAATATCAAACTTGAAGGATCATTTGATTTAAAGAAAAATTTATCCTTGCTTATTGCCGGTTCTAGTTCTTGCGCTACAAATTGATGAGATACAACTAGATTTTGGGGGCTATTTTGTCGGAAAATTTCTAAGGTTGGAATAATTTTTTGATAGGAGGCTTTTAAATATTTGATTGCTGAGTAAGTATTAAGATAAATACTAACAACAATTAATGCTGTAAACAAAATATAACTAAGAGTTTTTAGCCACCTAATTTTTGAATTTTTAATTGAGTTAAAAGTATACATATTTGCCAAAGAAAGAATGGGAACAATAGTTAATAAAAATCTGGTTCCCCATTGTTTTCCACCAGGAATTAATCCCGCAGTTCCACCAGGCACAATCAAAGCAACTCCTATAATAAAAATAAAACAAGACAAATAAATGATAATTTGAGAGAAGTTAGAATTAATTGATTTTGGTTTAAACAAATGAACAAAAACACCAAAAACACTAAAAATAGATAAAGGAAAGAAAATCAAAAATGCCCAACTCAAGGAATTAAAGTTATTGATAGCTTGCTTTAACCTAGCACTCAAAGATTTTTGTTCAATAACTTGTATTGCATGAATACCTAAATAATGGTCATAGATAATTTGATTGGCAACAAAAAATAAACCAATAGTTATTATTAATGAAAAAAAACAAATTAATTTGGTCTTAAAATCAAAATCAAAAAAATCTATTTTGAGATCAGAACTTATTTGTTTAAGAGGAGTAAAAGCAATAATATTTGGCAAATAAAGTAGAAAAACTATTAAAATTACTGCACATAAACTTTCAGGACGAAACCAAAAAGACAAACCCAAACAGAAACCACTTAAAATCATCAATAATTTATTTAGTTTGGGTCTATTTTTATTTCTGGCTATTGCTATCATTTCTAATCCAGCAAAAATTAAAAATATAGCTAAAGTATGTTCCCAATATATTCCACTATAAATAGTTAAAGGAGAAGCAAAAATTATACTAATTAAAGCTAAAGAAGAAATCCAATAATTAAACCGTAAACGCTGACAAAACCTATAGCTTATCCACCAAATACCCCAAGTAGAGAAAAGGGGAATTATATATAATCCTCGATAGCCAAATAAGCGATAAAAAGGAGCTGTAATCAAAGGAAAACTAAAGGGAAATGTAATATAATATCGGTTGTTAATATGATATACAAAAGGTTCTTCATAGGGATATAAACCTTGATTCCAAAGTTGTTGTACCCAAGAAGAGGAAGGAGGTAATAAATCAAATCTTAGTTCTCCGACGCTCAATTGTTGTGCCAACAATGCTTTTAAACCAGCATCTCCACTAAAATAAGCACCATGGGGAATTTGGAACTGAAGATAAACAGTTAAACCAATTCCAACAACAATAATTAATAATGGTAAGTAAAATCTGTTTAATTTCATCCCATCCCTTGAAGATTAAGCTCAATTAATCTATAATAACCTATAATAATCTATAAAGTAATAATTAACCTAAATACCTCAATATTATAATGAATCGTCAATCTTCCTCTAAATTAACAGATATATTCGGATTAGATTTACGATCCTTAGCTGTTTTTCGTATAGGATTAGCCTTAGTTGTTATAGCTGATTTGATTAGTAGATTTAGGGGTTTAAATGCCCATTATACCGATACAGGAGTTCTTCCCAGACAAGCATTAACTAAGGAATTATTACATCCTTGGTATTGGTCTTTTCATTTAATTAGTGGAGATTCTATATTTCAAATATTTCTATTTTTAATTGCTGTGTTGATAGCATTAGCTATGTTAGTTGGTTATCGCACTAGATTAGCAACTATTGCAACTTGGGCATTAAATATTTCTCTTCAAAATCGTAATCCTGCCCTTATTTTTGCCGGAGATGATGTCTTAAGAGCCATTCTTTTTTGGGCAATATTTTTACCTTTGGGGGCTTCTTATTCCATTGATAGTTCTCTTAATTCTTCGCAGAAACCATTGCCAAAACAGGTGATTAGTGGGGCGACAGTTGCTTTTTTAGTTCAATTAATTTTTATTTATATTTGGTCAGCAGCTTACAAAACCAAAAGTGAGATTTGGTGGCCTACTGGAGAGGCCGTTTATTATTCTCTTAGTTTTGATCAATATGTTACACAAATAGGTCAGTTTCTCTTAGGCTTTCCTTTACCATTATTGCAATTTCTAACTTTTTCAGCTCTAATTTTTGAATGGGTTGGTCCCTTAATGATTTTTATCCCTTGGGGTACAACTTTTTGGCGTTGTCTAGCAATTTTTTGTTTTATTTTATTACATACTGGGTTTGAATTATGCTTCTCAATTGGACTTTTAAGTTATCTGAGTATAAGTAATTGGTTAGCTTTAATTCCTACAGATTTATGGGAAAAAATAGCTAATAAATTAAAAACCTCAGAACGACAAGGATTAACCATTTATTATGATCAAGATTGTGGGTTTTGTAAAAAAGTTGTCTATTTAATTAGAACTTTTTTGATTTTACCAGGAACCCCTTTATTAGTTGCTCAGGATAATCAATCAATTTATGCAGATATGTTAGAAAAAAATTCCTGGGTTGTTGTTGACTGGCAAGAAAATCGCTACTTTAAATTTGAAGGTATTATTTATGTTTGTAGTCTCTCTCCTATTTTGCAGTTTATAACACCCATTTTACGGTGGCAACCCATAATGCAAGGTGGCACAAAATTTTATGAAACTATTGCTAACAATCGCAAATTTGCTGGTAATTTTACTAAACCCCTTAAGTTTCGTCCCCTGGAAGTCAATCATTCATTATCCTTGAATATAGTAACTTTGATGTTATTATTTTTAACAAGTTTATGGAATCTAAAAAGCTTTGTTGATCAAACAGTTTACCGTCGTCCCTTTAAAGATGATTGGATTAATAGTACCCATCAACTATTTAACAGAAGAACCTTCCAAACTATTAATATTATTAGTTATATTACCCGTTTAGATCAATCGTGGAGTATTTTCGCGCCTCAACCCCCCATGGATGATGGTTGGCACGTTATTGTAGGACAACTTAAAGATGGAACAAAGGTTAATCTTTTGGATGAAAATAGCCCTATTACTTGGGAGAAACCAACTATTAAACAGCGTGAAAACCTTTATCAAACAATGCAATGGCGAGTTTATTTTATCAACCTAAATCGTTCTATAGGACAAAAACTTTATCCCCACTTTGCTCAATATTTAGGCAATCAATGGAATGCTATTCATTCGGGAGATAAGCAACTAAAAAGTCTAGAAATTTATTTTATGGATGAGAGAACCGTTCCTCCTGGACAAAAACAACCTATTGAAAAAAAATTACATTTTAAGCAAAACTTTTAGAGACTCTTTGTAAAGTGTGTTAGCCTAGCGTAAAGCACCTAAAATCTCTAGATTTTGATGGGTTACGGCATAATAAAAACTATAGATCATGATTCAATGATCAAAATTTGCCTAACACACCCTACTTAATGTTTTGTTGACAAACACTCCCTTAAGTTTCATCTGAACTGATTAACTCAAAGCGTTTACCTATCAGCCACAATGGAGTAAATTAAAGAAAAAACCCCAGCCAAAATCATTGCCAAAAAATAGTCAGTTCTATCTATGTTAATGCCACCAGGAGAACTATACCATCTTGTTGCTTTCCTTCTTGCGCTCATCATTGTGTGGTGGAGTACCCCGATTATTAACGATATTGGGCAAAAAAGAGGCATTGTTGATCAACCAAAAAATGAGATCGAAAAAGAGCGCAAAATTCACAAACGTCCCATGGTACGCCTAGGGGGTGTTTCTATCTTTGGGGGGACAATTATTGCTCTGTTAGTGGTTTGGTGTTTAGGAGGGTTTGGTTGGCTTCCTCCTCAAAAAGAGTGGGAAATTTGGGGTGTTACTCTTGGGGGTGTAGCCTTTTTCTCCATTGGGTTGGCAGATGATTTGTATAATCTCAGTCCTCTATTCCGTTTAATTTTACAAACTATTGCTGCTAGTGCAGCTTGGGGAGTAGGGGTTCGTATTGATTTCCTGTCGGTTCCTTTTGGAGGTTTAATACAGATTAGTGACCTAATTAGTCTGCCTCTGACGGTTATTTGGTTGGTGGGGATGGCTAATGCCATTAATTGGATTGATGGACTCGATGGTTTAGCTGCTGGAGGGTGTGGTATTTCTGCGGTAGTTATGTTGATTTTAACCCTATTTATGGACCAACCAGCAGCAGCTTTGATTGCAGCTTCCTTAGCTGGTGCAGCCTTGGGATTCCTCCGTTATAACTTTAACCCAGCCCAAATTTTCATGGGGGATGGGGGGGCTTATTTTATGGGGTTTACTTTGGCAGGAGTGGGGGTAATTGGGTTAGTGAAAATCGCAACAGTAACTACAGTGGCAGTTACAGCCGTTCTGTTACCTTTGTTGGTGTTAGCTGTTCCTATTTTGGATATGTCGGCGGTGATTATCTCCCGTTTGAGTCAAGGAAAATCGCCTTTTACTGGTGATAAAAGTCATTTACATCATCGTTTAATTAATGCAGGAATCTCCCATCGTTTAACTGTTTTATTTATTTACGCTTTGACCCTTTGGGTGGGGAGTTTAGCTTTAGGTTTTTCTAATATTCCCAGTGGTTGGGCCTTTGCGATCGGGGCTACTTTCTTATTAGGATATGTTGGTTGGCAAGCTTGGCGTAAAAGCCGCAAAGTTCGGGATTAATGGAAGCATCCTTACTAAAATAAGCGGATTTGGTATTCAATTGGTTTTTGTACCGATAACATACTGATGTTATTTTTCGGGTAAACGATGTTAGCGTTCGAACTTTTTCTTTACATAGATTAATAATTAATAATCAAGAAACAGGGGATTATTACTGATTATTAAGATTCAATGTTTAAGTCTTGATTTTTTATAGATTGATTTATAACCTGAAAATTAGAGTAATCGAAGTCTACTTTTATTTAGAAACTGAAACCTGAGAGCAAAATTGATCAAGAAACATTTTCAAATTCTGATCAGGTAGTAGTTCTAGTACCAGTAATCGCACTTTTTTAAGGGATGCGAGGTAGTTTTGGTTGAAAAAATATAACCAGAAAAAATCCAAATAGTTAATACTATTTTTAATTAAGTTTATGCTTCATAACTTATATCGAATCGACATGGAAAAAATAGCTTGGAAACCCTTTGTCACAGCGGTGACAGCTTTCATTGTTCCCTTGGGATTTAATCATTGGCTGACAACCCCAGCGATCGCTCAATCAGCAACTTGGGGGCAAACCATGTCCCTTCATTCTATACTGACAGGGTATCAATCAATTTTACTTGGATTAGATGAGGTTGGGGTAACTGAAGAAGTCAATGTTATCGACCAAAATTTGATTTTTTCAGATGATTTTGCTGCCCTCAATATCAATGCCAAGGTTGGAGGTTTGGATCTGATCCTCAACGGTAATGGTTCTTTCTCGGGAAATGTAGGAAGTGAGAATGTAACTTGGACAGGGAACTGGTTAGGAACCCTCGGAACATCTTTGATCATCGCTGACGATAGCGGAACCTTCCAATACGATGGGACGGATGGTTATACCCAACTTGACTTTTTACAATCAGGTTCTCAGGATTTTGATTTTTGGGATGGAACTACAATTGGAGAATTGACCAGCACAATGAATGGCAGTGTTTTACCTGGTTGGTCTAGGCCAGGAACTAATGGGGTTGGCGGGGCTGTTAGTCAGGTCAGGGCTGATTTAGAGACTCAATTCTTGTTTTCAGGTAATTCCATTGGTAGTTCTTTCTTCATGGATGGTGATACCCAGTTTTTTAGCCTGGTATTAGACGATTCGACCATCATCAGCGACGGGAACTACAGCTGTGAACAAAGCAAAACTTGTACCCCTGTACCCGAACCAGCAAGCATCTTTGGTTTAGTCACAGCTATTGGTTTTGGTGCTTTCTTCAAACGTAAATTGAATGTAACTAAACAAGATACAACTGAGGTTGTTTGATTACACATTGCCGATTTTAGATTTTAGGTTGACCTCTTTTAGGAATTAAAAATTAAACCTGGAATAACGAGTAATTTTCAATTTTTGAGAGGTTGATAAAGATAAAGATTTAAAGAAAGAAAATGAGGGAATGATCATGGATGGGCACGTTCAAGCATTAGGGAACGATTATCAAGGTTTATTGCC
>DLXW01000356.1:11563-12463 GCA_003448685.1 Cyanothece sp. UBA12306 | reverse complement strand
ACGATTATCAAGGTTTATTGCCAGGAATATTCGACAATCAGTTGATGTTAGGGTTATTACCTAATGATGGTCTCTTATCTGTAAAAGCTAGAAATGCTGTAGGTTCGGGACTAAATTCGGACTCCACAGAGGTATTCAATGCTTCTAAAAGCTTGGAACAGGATAGTCAACTTTTTGAGGAGGAAAGAGCAAGGCGTTTAAAAGATTCTCGTTTTGACAGTTTTAATGGCAATGGTTATGCACGAAGTCCTTCAAATTTAGGGGTTGGTGGCGGTGGAACCTTTGGGAACACTCAAGCTTTTGCGGAAAATGGTAGCTCAGATGATCAGTTAAACGCCAGTGTGCAAGGGGTGCAAACTCCCACAATAGTTGAAACTGCTCCAACTCAGACGCAAACTGAAGGTGTAGAAGTTGATACCATAACAGGTATTCCCAGGAACCAAGGGTTAATTAGTCTAGTAACCGACGATAACAATACAAGACTTAGTTCAGTTGAACAGCAAAATTCAGGGACTCAATTAAGTAATCTCCAACAGGTTCCTACTCCAGAATTGGCCACAGAGGAGAATCTAACTACAGCAAGCAATTTAGCTTCGGTTGAAACTACACCATTATCTCTTGAGTCAGACTTGAGTAATGGTGGAGGTTTAACCCTGGACTTACCGGAGTTTCCCACTGCTTTTCTCGAAGCTAAGTTCCAACAAAGTAGCCAAAATGTTAATGCGACAGCTAATTCTGTAATTCCCATTTTTGAACTCAAAGGAGTTGGGGTTGACAATGCTGATATGACCTTCATCTTCGATCAAAATTTTCTAGAAGATCCCAATAATTCTGCCAATCAGAAGTTCTTCTTGAAGTCAAATGATCCGATTAATGGAGAGCGCAGTGCTACCATCGATA
>DLXW01000356.1:0-11396 GCA_003448685.1 Cyanothece sp. UBA12306 | reverse complement strand
AGCTACCATCGATACGGGTGCGGGTACTATGAATATGGTGCGGTTCCTAGAAGGGAATGAATCTCAAGCGGATCGTTTGCTGTTTGTTGGGGAAGCAGATGGATTAACCGTTTATGGTAATTTCTTTTTAGGTAGCATGAATTGGGGTTATGTGACGACCAGAAGCAGCGAGGGGACTGTTACTTTCGATGGCGATGCTGAGACTCCAGATCCTCCTGGTTCTGACCCCGATCCTCCTAAGTCTCCTGATGATACAGGTGGTTCTGGTTCTAGTGATTGCGATCCTTGTAACCCAGGTAATAATTCTGATGAATCAACAACGGGAGATCCCATCTACGCCAATAGCGGTGAATTTTTCCAATCTGAAACAGATCTCTACATTCCAGGACGGTCTAGTTCAGATTTGTATTATACCTTTAGCCGTCAATATCGCGCTCAGATAGATACAGATGGGCCTTTAGGACATAATTGGGATCATGAATACTTCCAGCATTTAGAAGTACAAATTGATGGCAGTGTGGTTCATGATAATGGGATGAACCGCAATCAAGACCGCTATTTACTTAATGATAGTGGAGATGGCTACATTGCCCCGACTCAATTCTTTACCGAATTGACCAAAGAATTAGATGGTAGTTTTAAGCTACGGGAAGCTGACGGTATTATAAAAAGCTTTGACTCTGAAGGGAAGTTGACCGAAATGCGCGATCGCAATGACAACTTCATGAGCTTTCTCTACAATAACCAAGACCAACTTGTTCAAGTAATCGATACATTAGGAAGGGCGATCGATTATAACTATATTGATAGTGGCACTAATGCAGGACGACTGGATAATATTGTTGATTTTAGCGGTCGGATGGTGGACTTCGCTTATGATGGTCATGGCGATCTGGTAGAAGTCACTTCACCTACAGTAACGGGAACACCTAACGGCAATGATTTTGTTGATGGTAAAACAACTCGCTATACTTACAGTTCGGGATTTAGTAATGAAGCTCTCAATCATAACCTACTAACTATAACTCGACCGAATGAAGTCGCTAATGGGGGATCGCCTGTTACCATTAATGAATATGGGACAAGTGGTTATAATTTTGATAAGGTAATTAGTCAAACCTATGGCGGAGTCAATGATTCTGGGGTAGAAGCAGGAGGCACTTTTAACTATGAATATACTAGCTTGGGATCAGGACTGACAGGTGATCCTAATCAAGCTGTTAGTCGCACCCGTGAAACGGATCGCAATGGTAATGTAACAGAATGGGAATACAATCCTTTAGGATATGCTTTAGTGAAGCGAGAATTTACTAAGGGTTTGCGTAATGGGGAACCAGAGTTCTTTGAAACTCGTTGGGAATATAATGCGGATGGGCGTTTGTTACGGCAAATTGACCCTGAAGGTGATGACCTGAATTATAGTTATGATGACGGTAGTGACTCAAGATTTGCTCAGGGTAATCTTAAGGAAGGAACGAACTTACCTGATGGCGATCGCGGTGGTGATCAGACAGAAATTAATACTTTCAGTCTTTATGAACCTATTTATCAGCAAACATCTCTAACTGTTGATCCACGAGGACTTGATCCTAACTTCACTCCTGCTATTGCTGATCCTAGTGGGCGATCGCAGATGGAACGTTACAGCACTCGCTATTTCTTTGACTATCAAGAAGCTGACGCAGCAGTAGTCTTACCTTTGTTAGCAGAGGAATTAGGAGTCACGGAAGCTGAAGTTCAAATACTATTAGATGATGCTGGTGTTCAGTTGGGATTAGGGGATCTCAATTTAGATGGTGTTATCTCTAGCAGTATCGCTGGTAATGTGGTGGCAATGGTTCAACCATCGGTAGTGCTTTTGGAAGATTCTAATCAAGCTGTAATTGAAGGCGATCGCTTACAAGATATCTTCACTCTCTACCGTTATAATCAATTCGGTCAAGTTACCTCTACTGTCGATGCTGAGGGCAATATTGATACTTTTGATTATTTTGCCGAAAATGACCCTGATGGGGACGATACTGATTCTCTACCCCCTGCTGATGGCAGAATTTTAGACGATACCACTGGCGGTTATTTGCGCGAAACTATTGAAGATCAATCCCATTTTGCTGGGGCGAATAATGGTAATGGTGCGGCTCCCACCCAGATTACTATGTCCTATACTTATGATGAGGTAGGAAATATCACCAGTATCACTGATGGACGGGGTATTCGCACCGAATTTGTGGTTAATGAATTGAATCAAGTGGTAAGGACAATTCGGGGTGCTGTTGTTCCTGGAAGTAGTGTTGATGAACCCTTACCTTTGACTGCTTTTAGTTACGTTGAAGATGTGAAATATGATGCCAATAATAATGTAATTCAACGCAGTATTGAGGATCGGGGGGATACTTCTAATACGGGTGGTTTTGTCGATTACACCTATGTCTATGACATCTTGGATAATCTAGTCACAGGAACCCAAGAGGTAGATATTAATAATAGTTTGGTGACTCAATATCGCTATGATGCTAATGAGAATCTGACTTTAACTTTATCTCCTGAAGGTAATGCTACGACTGCTCAGTATGATGAGCGAGATTTATTATTTGTCAGTACCAGAGGTGCTTTAATTGCTACTAATGAAACCCTCAGCGCACCAGCAGGATTAAATCCCGATCCAACTCAACCTTATAATGTCCAAGGTGGCATTCCTTGTCAATGCACTACCTATAATTATGATCTCAATGGTAATGTCATTGAAATGGTAGATAGTGATGATACAGATCTCTCAGTAGCTAATAATAGTACCATTGCTGGAATCGGAGATGTAACCACCTATGTTTATGATGGTTATAATCGTCGAGTTGCTACCATTGATGCAGTAGGAAATCGCACTGAAGTTGAGTATAATCCTGTTGGTAATGTAGTTGCTCAACGTGTCTTTGGACCTATTGGTGGTGCAAGTCCTATTGATAATTTAGGCACTAATAATGTGTTGTTGAGTGAGATGGTTTATCTCCATGATGAATTAAATCGAACTTATCAACAAGATTACTCCCTATTTGTCGCTAATGGAGTAACTACGGTGCGGACTCCTGAAATAATTGATGGTAGTCTCACTCCTGGGGATAATAAGGTAACAACCCGTTTTGAGTATGACCGAAATTCTCGTCAAACCTTTATGATTGAGGATGATGAAGATACTTTCCGCACTGATTATGATGGTGCAGATCGCGTTATTCAAACTATTGATCCGGTGGGTAATACAGTTGAGTATGCCTATGATGATAATAGCAATTTGATTGAAACTAAAGAGACAGATGTTTCTCAAGTTGCTGGGGTTGCTGATCAAGTCTTCTTGACTACTTCTTTCTATGACAGTCTCAACCGTCTGCAACAAACTGTTAATAATATTGGACAAGCAACATTCTATCGTTATGATTCACGGAATAATTTAGTAGCGATCGCCGATTCCCAGGGACCAGTTACGGGAGAAACTATTAACCGTCGTGGTGGTTTCACAGAGGGTGCATTAACTGTTAATGCTATCAATGACTTTGGTAATGTAACTCGCTATTTCTATGATGGTATTAGTCGTCAGACTCGCCAGGAAGTAATCCTCACCGAGTTACCAGAAGAGTTTGAAGGCACCTCTAGCGGCGGCAACACGGCGACTACCCTGAACGATGCAAGTCAATCCTTTGAACCGGATGCCCTAGTTGGACAGATTGTCGTAATTACCGATGGAACGGGTAAGAGTCAAATCCGCGAGATTGTCTCCAATACCGCCACCCAAGTGGAGATTTCAGAAGCTTGGGATACATTACCAGACAACACTTCCACCTATTTCATTGGCGGCGGTTCGTCTAAGGGTGATGGCATCCACATCGGCGCTTCCCTTGAAGGTGTCAAAGACGATCCAGGCGCTCCCGAATCTTTCACCCCGACACCCGATCCCAGTCAAGGCGGTGGCGATGGTATTATCCGCACTGGCTATACCTACGATGACAATTCCCTGCTTTCCGCATTACTTGACGACCAGGGCAATATTACCCTCTACCTGTACGACAACCTCAACCGCAACGTTACGGAAACCAAGGGTCTAGTTACTACCAGTCCCTTCACCGAGGACTTTATTCTCGGCGATCGCCGGGTGGTCACGCCCACGGCGGCCACCATTAACGACCCCTTATTTATCCCTGAGTCGCAGATTCAAACGCAACTGGATGAAGCGAAGGCTCGCATTGATGAGATTGCCGGACTGTTCCCGCCATTGGCTGATGATGTAGCTGACCCGCCGCCGCCACCCCAGGCGACTACTATCGTCACGGGTTATTCACCCGACGACAATGTGTTGATCTTAGAAGACGAAAACGATACTGAGGTCTTTACCAAGTACGATGCCATTAACCGACCCATCGCCGTCCGGGTCTTCCGTGCAGGTCAAACGGATTCCCATGTCGGCGATCCCATCTTTGCTCCCGATCCTGTCGACGACTTTGACGGTCCCCATCGCGGTCCTTTCCCGGCCATCATCGGTACCAACAAGGAGAACTACCAGTACGACGGTCTCTCCCGTCTAACCCAGGCTACGGACAACAACGACCCAGACATCACCGACGACGATTCGACCATTACCTACGCCTATGACAGTCTCAGCCGCGTGATTGAGGAAACTCAGCAGATTGGCAACCTGCCTGCCAAAGCTATCTCCTCGGCTTGGGAAGCTGAAAACCTGCGGGTGGGCTTGACCTATCCCAACGATCGCAAGCTGGAGTACACCTACGACGGCCTAGATCGCCTCAAGACTGTGGCCGATGAAGGGGCTGCCCCAGGTGAAGAAATTGCCGAGTATGACTACATTGGGACTTACCGCGTCCTAGAGCGTCGCTACCCGCAGAATGGTACGCGGATGACCTACCTCAACGATGCTGGCAACACGGATGAGGGTTACGACGGTCTGCGCCGCCCAGTGCAACTGCGTCACCTGCGGGACGATGATTCCCTGATTGTCGGCTTCAAACACCTCTACGACCGGATGAACAACAAGCTCACCGAAGAGAAGCTGCACGACCCGGTCAATAGCGAGGTTTACCGCTACGATTCTGCCTACCGCTTGGTCGATTTTGACCGACCTATTGATGGGGCGATCGATCCGCAGTTCAGTGACTGGCAACTGGATGGCGTGGGTAATTGGGATTCAGTCACTTCCACTGAATCCGGTGTACCCGAGACAGAAACCCGCGAGTATTCTTCCTTCAATGAATTGACCCGTCGTGAGGATGGTGCGCCCATCGACCTGGGCTATGACGACAACGGCAACCAGACTGACGATGGCACGTTCAACTTCCAGTGGGATTATAAGAACCGCCTGCGGAAAGTTACGCGGCAGTCAGACGATGCTGAGATTGCGGCCTACTCTTACGATGCCAAGAACCGCCGCACCCGCAAGGAGGTCACCAACTCTGGAGCTTTAGACGGCACTACCGACTTCTACTACGACAATTGGCAGGTACTCGAAGAACGGGACGGCAGCGATGCGGTAAAACAACAATACGTCTATGGAGTTGGGATTGATGAACCGCTGGTCATGGATCGGAATCTCGACGGTGGCAGTGGCGCGACCGATCCTGGTGACCAACGGCTGTTCTATCACCAAAACAGCCTGGATTCTGTGTACGCCCTAACCGATGATGCGGCGCAAATTGTCGAGGGTTATCAATACGATGCTTACGGTCGGCAGACTGTGTACGAACCAGGAGCTAATGGTTCAGTTGATTTCGGCGGCGATGATGTCATCACGGCTAGTGGTAGCAGTGCTGTTGATAATCCCTATTTGTTTACGGGACGGCGGTTGGATGCTGAGTCTGGTCTGTACTACTATCGGAACCGCTATCTAAATACCGAACTCGGTCGCTTTATCTCACGAGATCCAGTTGGTTACATGGATGGCATGAATTTGTACGAGTATGTCAAGGGTAATCCGATCAATTCCCTCGATCCCTATGGCAATTTCCAAAGAAAACCAGGCTGTTGCAAGAAAGAAGAATGGATTGATCTGTGGACGAATGTTCGATGGGCAGTGACAGCAACGAAAGCAGCAACCAATTTCTGGCAGAAACAGAGGAAAACGGCTAACAAAATTCTAGAGACATGCTGTGTCAAGGTTAAAGCCTCTATGAATTACAAGCTAATTCCTATAGGTGAAACAATTGGCGGATGGAACACAGCAAAAAGCAAGTATGTAGACGATACATTAGATCTAGCTAAACATTTTGATGACAAGGGAGGTAAAAGGGTACCTATTATCATTAACAAAAAGATCACCGGAGCAGGTGGTATAGCTGTCGCTAAGAGGTATGATGCTCGCTACAAGGGAACTCCAGGAATTATTCTCCCGACTAAAGGGGCTCCTGATGTCGCCCTTGCACACGAAATTGGACATATTGCCGGTTTAGAGCATTCAGATGCTTCTGGGAAAACGCATGTAATGGGTAAGAAAGGAGGAACTAAAACAAATCAGAAATACTGTGATGCTGTTAGAAAGTTGGCAAAAACCACAAGTTAAATAGTACCTATGCCTTTAAATATCAATGTTAGGCATAGGTACTATTTTCTGTTGTCGCTGTTTTGCGCCAATCTGATATTTTTTCTAGCCAAAGCCTGTCCTATGGATAATGTAAACTATATTAGAGAATATAATCATAATAATAAATTGAATATGCTCATATTGGAATTCCTTGAAACACCAAATGAAGAACACTTCAGAAAATTGCTTGAAGTAGGGCAGCATAGTCAAAGTATATGTGGAAAAGTTCTGTATCACTACAACGAACTGAGTAAGCTCATGTTACCTATTTCTGATGAAAGTGTAAATTTACTTGCAACACGTGCTGCATTGAAGCAATTGAGCGCAAGTATTGGTTTATGCCTTGAAATTGTCCTTAGTCACGAGAATCCATGGCGACGATGGACGGCAGCCAAGACAATAGGGGAGTTTGGTAACTGCAGCGCGTTAGGAGTGCTTGAAAAAAGACTGGAAGTTGAAGAAGTTGAATACGTTAGGAACTACCTTAAAGAGGCTATTGAAAATTTAAATATGACTGATTGCTCATCACTCTAAGGCGATCTCTCGTAGATTGGAACTTTATGAATTTATTAGTGCAGCGAAAATGTTGGAGAACCAAACTGAAATAGACAAAACAAACGAAACTTATTTGACCCGGCACACATTTGCCGAATCACGCAGGGGCTCTCCCGCTGAGATTCTCGCCAAAGCCCAGCAGCATCGGTTCGTCATTCAAGACTTCTGTCCTTTGCCAGAAAGTCTTGAATGGGAACTTGGGCAAAGATATTACCACGAACGAGGTAACAAAGCCTTCCTCCGTGAAGCCGTTCCCGTTCCCTTTACAATCAACAATGATGGGAACTTATCGAGAAATGCTGCCGAGGTATTCTTCGCCAGTTTGGTCGCGGCGGAACGAGAAGGTTCCTTAGAAGAGCAGATATTTGTCCTTGAGCTAGGAATTGGTGTAGGGTTGTTTGCCCGGTATTTTCTCGACACATTTCGGGAATTATGCGTCAGGAACAACAAAGACTATTACGAGAGACTCTGTTACGTCGCCGCAGATCACTCCGAGCGTATGCTCCTAGACATCGCTCGACATGGCCTCCTCGCCAACCATCCTGGTCGATATTGCCTGCGCTTAGTTGACGCTCTTGCTCCCAAGCAATACCTGATGCCGGATCTAATGTTCCCAGGACAATCCGATCGCCCTTTTCGTGCGGTCTTTTTGAATTACTTACTCGATTCTCTACCTGCGGCAATTCTGGAAGGGAACGGCCAAGAAGTAAGGCAGCTTTATGTCCGTACCTGTCTTGCTCGGGGTATCGCTCTCAATGAATATACCGAACTAAGACCCGATGAATTAGCTCGCTTAGCAAAGTCTTCCGAGCCAAGTGACAAGCGAGAACTGATGGAACTCTATGGCCTTTTTACTTCCGAATATGACTATCAGCCCGTTAACACAGGAGAACTGCCCTACCCTGACTTTGCCTTAGAATTTCTGCGGTCTAATTCCGGTCAAGTTGTTTACAATTACGGAGCAATGCAGTCCCTTGAACAGTTGCTCGACTTACTGCACGACCAGGGGTTCATTTTAATTAATGACTATGGCCAGAACCAAATAAGGTCTGAACCTGAAAGGATGGAGCATCAGCGATTCGCCGGGGCGACCCATATAGGGGTTAATTTCCCCCTTTTAAAAGCATTCTTGGGAAAAGCCGAACGATGTCAGTGGATAGAACCCCCAGAAGATAGCCCGCATATTTTCTCACGCCTTCTAGGGTGTAACCTAGCACAGGATACAATTGAACGATTTCGGGAGCGATTTAACAAGACAGCAATTGACTGGCTCCACGAACCAGCCAACCTTGCCAGAGAATACATTAACGCAGGAAGGTATGAAGCAGCGGCAGCAGAATATCTGGGTGCCTTGGAACGACAGCCCATTAATTGGCACCTGATGGGCGAAGTTTCCAAGTTTCTCAACTTTACGCTTGAGGACCCTAACTCCGGCTTGGAGATGGTTAGGGCGGCATTAGCCTTAAATCCCACCTGTAGTTCTGACCTTTGGAACGATCTGGGAGACAGCCTGTTTAATATTGGGCGTTTCGACGAAGCTTATCAAGCCTACATGAAAGCTCTTCGCATCAATCCCAATGACATCCGCGCTCGATTTAACCTGGCCTGGATTTTTTCCCAGCAAAAGGATTTCACAGCAGCTCTAAAAGCGATCGCCGAAGCTCTGTCTCTCGACCAATATAATACCTACCGGGAAGGACTACTGCAAAAACAAGCTGAGATCCTCAGTCAACTAGACTATCGGCACCGTCAGCAGACGCTGATGCAGATCAATCGAGTGGGCCAACATTCCTCCAAGCCCAAAACTAGCGTAAACTTATCAGAGCAGGGTAACAGTCTCGATACCGAGAAATCCAATTTCGGACCCAAAATGCTTAAGGCAACTCAGCCTCAAGCCAGCCTCGGCATGACTTCACCCTCAAAAAACGATCAACGTGATTAAGGAGCGATTTATATGTCATCAAGTAAAGGAGAATCTCCGTCAGAACCACAGGTAAACCAACAAATTCCCCAAGAGAAAGCAGTCGAGGATCAGGCTAATGTCTTGGCCGCTCCGGTTGGTTTAGTTTCAATAGTAATCGTCTGCTGTGGGCAGTTAGAATTCACTCGCCTCTGCGTACCCAGTTTACTGTACCACAGTCGCCGTCCTTACGAACTCATATTCGTCGATTTTGGTTCCCTCGACGGTACATCCGAGTATTTAGCTGGTGTAGCAGCCGCTGCTCCGGTTCGCGTTGTCATCGAGCGCAGCAACCCTGACCGCAGTCTGGCATCCGCCTGTAAAGAGGCGATCATGAAAAGCTGGGGTGAATTCATTGTATTACTAAACAATGACACGATTGTGACAAACGACTGGCTGGATCAACTCTTAGCCTTAGCCAACTCCTCGGCTGAAGTCGGCGTAGTTGGGCCAATGTCAAATTACGCATCGCCACCGCAACGAGTCGATGAAGTTACCTACCGCCTCAGAACAAAAACAGTCGTACAAAATCCCAATACAGTAGAAGACGGCTCATTGCACACCATGATCGAAACCGTAGATCGCTTTGCTCGACAGTGGCGGGAGCAAAACCGAGGTAAATGGTTTGAAGCCCAGCGATTAGACGAGTTTTGCCTGCTCATCAAACGGGAGGTGTTACTTAAAACCAATCTGTTTGATGGTAACTCATCATTAAGTATATTTGCTCCCAATGCTTTTGCCATAAAGGTTCGTAAGGCGGGTTATCATCTAGCTGGTTGCGTTGATTTATTTATTCACCATTTTGGTACTCGCACAGTAGCGAAAGCAGACAATTGACACTCCCACCTCTTTTGAGAGGTTGATAGGGATAAAGATTAAAAAAAAGCAAATGAGGAAATGACCATGGATGGGCATGTTCAAGCATTAGGGAACGATTATCAAGGTTTATTGCCGGAAATATTAGATCTGAACTTCCCCCATACAAATTTACCAGAAAAGGGCTGAAATCCTTACTGCGTCTGGCTTACAAGAAAGTAAAAAAATATCGCTACTGGGTACATTTTTGCCTCTAAAATGGCTGTACCGTTGACTATATTTGGTGTAGAGCGATTCCGTAGAGTTAGGTATAGAGGCGGTGCGGCAGCACTCGCTCCGCGAGACCGCTATGTTGATTATAACCTATGATGCAATTAATCTCTAAATCAAGCGATCGCCTCTGTAGCCATGTTTGGGCTTGTTTTTTCTCTCTAAACGAGGTATGATCTGTAAAAAGGCAAATTGCAAAAAATTTGTCTAAAACCTAAGCTACATCAGTTTTTCAGGGATTTGTAGCCAGTAAATCTTATGTACTATTAACTTCAAGATTAGGCTATGTCGGGCTTATAGCCTTTGTTAGTACATTAATACGAGGGAAGTTCAGTTCTATGACAGTCTCAACCGTCAGGTAACGGAAACTAAAGGGTTAACGGTTAATACTCCCTTAGTTGACAACTCCACTGCCTAAAGGCGAGTGGATTCTTCCTTCACCAAAAAATGCCTTGTAAAAGCAGTGCCTTTACTCGGTCTTACTCTTTCTCGAGAAGCGGTAGCGAGATGCCCTCCCGCCAAAATTCGTAATCCTTCATCTTTGATGTTTTTGGCAGCATTTATGTCACGGTCAATGTTTTTAGTTAAACACTTCGGACAGTCCCAAAACCTAATATCTAGTGGCAAACTATCAACTCTGTTTAGGCAGACATTACAGGTTTTAGAACTTGGAAAAAACCTATCTACTTCTAGATATATTTTCCCTTCCCATTCTGCTTTGTACTTAAGCATAGTGCAAAACATCCCCCACCCAGCGTCACTAATTGACTTGGCTAGTTTATGGTTTTTTGCCATGTTTCTGACCGCCAGATTTTCTACTATTATGACTTGGTTTTCGTCAACTAAATTACGACTTAGCTTGTGGAGAAAATCCTCTCGACATCGAGTTATTTTTTCATGAACCTTAGCCACCTTAACTCTAGCTTTATTTCTATTATTAGAACCTTTTTGTTTACGGCTAAGTGATGATTGCTTCTGGGCTAATTTTTCCTCGTATTTACGATAGTATTTCGGGTTTCCATGTTTAGTTCCGTCACTTGTAATAGCAAAATGGGTTAAACCACAATCAATACCTACGGCTTTTCCTTGAGAATTAGACTGAGGCTTTTCTGTTCCATCATCGTACAAGCAAGAGGCGTAAAATTTACCCGTAGGAGTCATAGAAACAGTTACAGACTTCAACTTACCTTGAGGTAGTCTAGATAAGAGCTCTTGAAAAAA
>DLXW01000303.1 GCA_003448685.1 Cyanothece sp. UBA12306 | reverse complement strand
ATTCATCTGACATTTTAGGTAACTAGATTTGACTGAAGCAGATCCATCAATGAGCGTAGAATTTTTCTGCGCCCCATTATCTGCACATTTTTTCTCAACTAGAGACTAATGATCTCCCAAGCGGCTAGGGCGATGGCAATAAAACCAATTACTAATAATCCTGCTCCAGTAAGAGTAATGACTTTACCCATCAAACGAACCCAGGCTGGATAAGGGGGTTGCTGCCATGCCCAGCGATAAGCGAGTTGGAGGGGACGGAAATAGCCCATTGCCTCCAATTGAGTGCGGTGGTCGGCTCCATACCGAGGCATACGGGCGAAGGGTAACTCCCCAAGAGATTGGCTCGGCAAAATACGCCGCCGTTGGTAGGGAACAGTATCGTCACCAAAGTTATTGAAATACTCTTCACTGTTAAGTAGGTCGTTAACAAACCCTCGTAACCCTTTAGTCGCTACAACAATAGACCAGGCCATCTTTTCGCGCTCGCTGTAAACCTTCCGTCCCAAAACCCTTTGGACGCACATCTCCACAAGGCGATAGTTGTTATTCGGTTGATAATTGCGCGTAACAAAAGGCTCAGAAAGTAATAGCTCGCGAATAAAATCCCTTACTGTGATTTGACCAGATCTTAGTTGAGATTCTAAGGGTTTTTGGCGGTTACTCTCCAACATTTGCTGCTCGTTAAAAATCTGTCGGTAGGCTGCTCGGATTAAACTATCCATCTCAGCAGGTGAAGGTAGGGTCTGAGTATTGTAAAGTCTCGGCTGTTCATCACCAAAGATTCCATAGCCAGCGACGCGCTGGTTTTGAGTGGTGGGAGAATAGCTGAGTAAGGGAATAGTCATATTGGTTGATCAATTATAGGATTTTGTTTTAGGGTTTTGGTAAAGCAGGTTAACTACCCCATTCCTGCTCTAGTCTGATGTGATTAGTCTTGATCTTATAGGATCAAAGGGATTTTTTGTCTGGTTTGGTCAAAAAACTTAATATTCTTTTAATTGTTTTCCAAATAAGTATCGTTCTAAATCAAAGAGGAATCCATGAATATACTCCTCTGTCCATGTTTCCCCATAAAGACGAGTAAACATTCCTCGCGCAGGGTCTTTATCTGCTCGATAAGCGATGTAACGCCTTTGTGCTTGAAGAATCTCTTCAAGTCTTTGACTATCAGTAACTGGTTCGGCTTGCTCTACGAAATTCAAATAAGCTTGGAGATAGTCCTTAAAAGCCTCAAAAACTCTTGTTACTACCACTTCTGTCTCCTGGGGACGAGTCCATAAGAAGGCTGGAGAAAAGAAGGGTTTCGCTTCTTCTGGAAAGTCTCCCCCCCAGGGTAAATGCTGTTGGTGGCTTTTGAAGAGGGGCAAGATCGGCTCAGTATATTGTTGCTGGTAAGCCTCATCGTGGAAGAGAGGCTGCATATCCAAAGCAATGAGGTGTCCCCCAGGCAAAGTCACTAAATCCGCCCCAAAAAAGGGCAAATCATAAGTTAACTGTGGGAAGATGACAAAGTTGAGAACTTGTAGGGAACTGCCCCCTTGAACGTGAGCGGCTCGAATTTGTCTGAGTTTGGGAGATTTAAAAGCATAGCTGGTGGTGACAACGCTTTCGAGTCTTTTTCCCTTCCCTGTGGTCTCTTCTTTTCTCTCAAACCCTTCAGGAATTGGATAGGGCTGCAAGGAAAGTTGGTCTTGCATTAGGGTAAAAGCATAGTCTAAGAAAGGTTGGTAGAGGGTCATATTTGATTTAAAGAGTCATTAATCTTTGACACTCTCCCGATTGTAAATCGGGAGATTCTTGGTTCACTGAGTCCACTTAACCTAGACTCCTTGCGGTATCCAAGCCAGAGGTGGTTCTCTCGGGGCGCGTTAACTTTGGGTATGCCCTACCCTAGTTGCCATTACGGCAAATTTTGTTTGAGTTAAATGCTGGTCGTTTAGTTCCCACGAAGATTTTACCTAGTTGTTCGATCATATAATTATCTTTGCTATAATTTTATTGATAATAATCTCCCCTGCCCCCTGCTCCTAAGCTCCCTTGCAGTCCCAACAGCTAACTTTGCGATCTACTGAAACTTCTTAGGGAGGGGTTTCCAAACCAAATTTTTCGATGAAATCGCCTTATTTTTTCTCCGCAGCGACAGGGACAGAAACAGCATCTTCAAACAAAAATTCATGAAGGAATTCTTCAGACCATTCATGACCGAAATAGCTACTAAATAGCCCTGAGGCAGGATCTCGCTCCGCACTATATTGGTCGTAATCTTTCTGGGCCTTGACGATCCGTTCAATCTCAGCAGGATCTGTTTTGGGCTGGGCTTGTTCTACGAGTTGCCAATATAATTGAAGATATTCTTGATAAGCAGGAAAGAGACGATTAACAACCGTTTGGGCATCAGTTTTAGCAAATAATAAATAGGGAGAAAAATACTGATTGGCATCATAAAACTTCATCTCTAAGTCTTGTGCCAATTCATTATATTTCTCACGAATCGGTGCCATAGGTTTAATATATTTTTCTAGATAATCTGGGTCACGGAACAGGGGTTGAAAATCCAAAACCACTAAGATTTTTTTCTGACCAAAGGCTAAAAAATCAACGCCCAGCAAAGGCAAATCATATTGATAGCTCGGATAAATAACACTATTAAAAATTTGGGCTGTTTCCCCAGCATTAATATAAGTGTAACGGATTTTTCGCAACTGAGGACATTGATAGCACCAGCTTTCAATCATGGCGGGATTTTTTCCCCGTTGGCTGATTTGAAATTCCAATTCTGGAGCGATAGGACGACTGCTTAGAGTAAAGCGACTAAACAGTTCTTTTTCTAGGTGTTGGAGAAAAGGCTGAAACATAGAGTGAAGAAGAGATACTAAAACCTTTTCCGAAGATAAAGAAAAGACTTCGCCCCTGTCTCATTTCTCACCAAGAAAGTCACAAATCTTAATATTAACTCAGGTTATGAGGGACTAATAACGGAGCTTAAATCCCAAAATTTCCGGTCACAAGCCTGGTCAATTATACATCTTCTGCGATTGGAAAAATTTCTCCTCTCAAGTATGACTCAAAGTGTTTTCTAAAGTAGAGAAGACTTGTCATATTTGCTTCGTCGCACTCGTCTGGGGTAAATTCATAGATTGGCAATTTTTCCCTGACTAGCTTGACTAATTTAGGATTAATTTGCTCAAAAGACTTAACTCTGGAGATAGTTGTTTCAAACCTTAATCGAGCGGGATGACCGTATCCCAACTTCATCCAAGGTAACCAGGGGCAATCTCTAGCCCATTTAGCTGGGGGGATTTCTGTTACCCCAGGTCGAGCAAAACTCGAGGTAAAATACTCAACTCCTTTGAAAGTCTCCCCAGGGCAATAATCCTTATATTGGGGATCAGTGGCTAACGGGTGAGGATATTCCAGAGGAATTTCCTTAACTTTAGTCACATATCCCTGTCCTTGAGGAATAATTATTTTGCTGGTTCGGGGTGATCCTTGTACCATTCGGTTAGCAATATGCACCACTGGAACCTCTTGGACATCTTTTCTTGGCTTCCAGTAATGCAAGATTTCGCCAGTCATCTGGTCACAAAATAATCCAATCTCCCTATTGAGTCGATATCCTATTTCACCATGGTCAGGATGGGATTTGAGTAGTATTTTAGTGGCATTCATGCCGATAATTGAGAATAGCTTCTCTTTTGGTTTACCTGGTTCTTCTATCCACCAAACTTCTCCAGACCATTCATAGTAAAGTTGTTGACCATGGTTCTTTTTGTAGAAAACTAGGGTACTCAATTCATAATCTTCTAAATAATCTCTCATAAAATCAAAATTTCCAGTCAAAGTAATTGCTCCAAAACCGCCCCGACAACTCGATGGTCTTGATCTTGTTTAAGCTGAGAAAGAGCCTCACGAACTTCAGACCCCTCAAATTTTCTCAAGGCCTTAGCAACACCATAGCGAATGTGAGGTTGGGGATCTTGTACCCTTGATAATAGTTGATTTTTAGCTGCTTCTTGTTTGCTTGTACCTGCCAGGAAACTAAAACCCTTGAGTGCTGTCTCTTGTACTGTAAGATCTTCTCCCATTAGGCCACAAATACAGACCTCGAATAGTTCTTCTGGACAATTCAAATCCATCAAAGCTGCTAGAATGGTGCGGCGCACTAGCCAGCTATCATCTTGGATAAACGCCCGCAGCAAATGAGGACCCACTACTTCGCCAAACATTGACAGCGAATTAGCTGCTTCGGCTCGGACATTAGGATCTTGGTCAAACTTCACGATTTCCAATAAGGTCGCCAACGAGTCAGCTGTTAGTTGTTTACCCAATCCCATCGAAACAAAGGAACGGACTAAAAACTCTGGATCTCCCATAACGCTTCTCAGGAGTGGAACCGCTATATTCGCCTCATAATTTTTTAACTCCGTAATGGCCTTGAGTCGCTGCTGAGAGTCGGCAGCTTTTAAATTCGCTTTTATCTGATCGATTTCCATAATCAAATTCCAGAGTCGCTCATATTGGTTTGCACACCCGACTTAATGTCGCAATTGCCCTCCCGTTATATAGCACTACGCAAAAACTTGAGGACAGTCTCAGAGCTTGAAACCCTTGTCTAGCCTACTTTTGCCTTTATCATGAATGCCTTTTGCCTTTCGCGTAGCGGTATACCACTTACGGTTAACAGTGGGAGAACGCCACAATCATTGTATCGTTAGACTATGTCTCATTTCAGAAATCGCAACATTTTTATCTAGATTTCAGATACTAACCTCTAAAAAAGATGAATATTACTTGTTTGTTCCCTTGATTCGGCATCCTACTCCTCCTCTTTCTTGTAGACTCTTGTGTGTTGCCTCTTTAGGACTGAAGATGACTTTTTTCACTACTTTCCATTCCTTTACCATCAAAGTCTTAAACCTTTCCTCGTGTTCTTGTGGTCCTCCGTTGGTTATGTAATAGTTAAATCCATCTTTTCCCTCTACGAACTCACCGTTAAAGAAGTTATAAAGAACATCCTGTTCTAGTTTCTCTCGTCTGACTTCTATCCCTGCTGCTTTTAGATCTTTTGTGGCTTCCTCCTCTAGTTGATATTGCAACTTCAGCTTTGCTGCCATTTTCTGAGTTGTTAAGCAAGGGACTATTTCTGCCATCTCAATCGCGTCTTTAAGCATCGCGCTGCTATCGTTGACTATAACTACACCATTTCCGATAAACAGCATACCCATGTCCAGATGGAATTGTCCTGGCTGTTCTATACAAATAACTTGTTCGATGCTTTCCAAACCAAAATCTTCGCAGATAATTCTCCTCACATCGTTGTCATTGAGTTGGTAAATGTAGGCTGTTGCGGCGATCGCGTCTTTGCCAACTACAATCACTGGTTTGCCTGTCGCATCTTCTCCTGTGATCATGTTCCCTCCTTCTATATATGCTCTGATGTGAGCGACATCTTGTTCTGCGGTTGACGCGGCACACTCGAGTTCCCATCCCATTTTTGAAGCATTAACTCTTATCCCCAAAGGAATCCATAAGTGATCTTCTCGTAGTGCTTCTTCTAAGTTCTCTTGATCTATTTTCCCTTGCCATCGATGTCTCCTTCCCTCTGTCATCGCCCATTCGAGTAGTTTGTCATTGAATTGGTAAGGGATAGCCACTCGCCCATTTTCTAAGTATTCCACACTGTCTTCTGCCCACTTCCACACAGGGAACTGACTTTCGGTTATCGTGTACTCGAGTGCCTCATATTCATCTTTCGCTAATTCCTCTTCAATATCCTGTCGACTTTTTCCGTTGGTCAAGATTTCTAGTCGTAAACCAAGTTCTGCCACTGTTCTAGCAAAGAACTTCAAGTAATCTATTTCTGTCTCGATAGGTTCATCTGTCTGGCTTCGCGTGTAATTTAGATGCAAAACCTGTATTCTGCCACTTAGCGTCTTCTTATAGGGGAGTGCTTTTCCTGTGTCTACACTCGGGAGAAGTTCCCGAATTTTTTGCTTAATTAACTCGATTTCTCCCGCCTTAGTCTGAGCATCTCCTTCTATTTTTCTTAGCCTTTCGTGCAGCATATCTAGCAACTGCTTCTCGGCTTTTCCTGTTTGATGACCGCTGGGGTTTTGCATCTGTTCTTCGCTAAAAACTGTGAATTGCTATCTTAAAGCAAATATTACAAAATGTGACTTTCTTTTTCATAAATGAGACCGACGAAACTCTTAACCTTTATTGTTTGTTTGGAATTGTTTAGTCATCTATCCAAAAGATTGACTAGACAATCTCGAAAAGTAACTGTTGTCTCATCGATTACAAGGAGAACTCAATGCTTGACGCTTTTTCAAAAGCTGTAGTTTCAGCCGATGCCAGCACCAAACCCGTAGCTGACATTGATGCCCTCAAAGCTTTCGTTGCTGAGGGTAACAAACGTCTAGATGCCGTTAATGCTATTGCTAGTAATGCCAGCTGTATGGTTTCTGATGCGGTTGCTGGAATGATCTGCGAAAACCAAGGTTTAATCCAAGCTGGTGGTAACTGCTATCCTAACCGCCGCATGGCTGCTTGCTTACGGGATGCTGAAATCATTCTCCGTTATGTAACCTACGCCCTATTAGCGGGTGATGCTTCTGTTCTTGATGATCGCTGTTTGAATGGTCTCAAAGAAACCTATGCCGCTCTAGGTGTTCCTGCTACTTCCACTGTGCGTGCTGTTCAAATCATGAAAGCTCAAGCTGCTGCTCACATCCAAGACAACCCTAGTGATGCTCGTGCTGGTGCTAAAAAACGGATTATGGGAGCTCCTGTGGAAGATGGTCGCTGCGCCAGCCTAGTTGCTGAAGCTTCTAGCTACTTTGACCGTGTGATTTCTACTCTGAGCTAGTTTGATTAACCTAAAGACTTGTTCAGCGAAAACATCAAACAATCATCAACACTACTATTTTAGGGAGATCATTAAGAAATGAAATCAGTTGTTACCACCGTTATTGCTGCTGCTGATGCGGCTGGCCGTTTCCCCAGCACCTCTGACCTGGAATCAGTACAAGGTTCCATCCAGCGTGCTGCTGCTCGTCTTGAAGCTGCTGAAAAATTAGGCGGTAATCTCGATGCTGTTGCTAAAGAAGCTTACGATGCTTGTATTAAGAAGTATCCTTACTTGAACGATGCTGGTGAAGCTAACTCCACTCCAGTCTTCAAAGAAAAATGTGCCCGTGATATCAAACACTATATGCGTCTGATTCAGTATTGCTTAATTGTAGGTGGTACTGGTCCTCTTGATGAATGGGGTATTGCTGGTCAACGGGAAGTTTATCGTGCTTTAGGATTGCCTACTGCTCCCTACGTTGAAGCTCTCAGCTATGCTCGTAATCGTGGTTGCGCTCCTCGTGATATGTCTCAGCAGGCATTAGTTGAGTACAACGCACTTCTTGACTACGCTATCAACTCCTTATCCTAGTCCATTAACCGATTAACGTGAGTTCGCAATTCAGAGTTCAGAGTTCAGAGTTATGATTTTTTCAACGAGAGAGTCAGAGTTTGAGACTCCTAATTTTGATAAGTTGTCTACTAAGATCCTTATATCGAACTCAGGTGATTAATAAAATCGGTACATTGGTGACGGGATAGATTCTCAATTGCGAGTCTAGAGACTCTTTGCTAGTTGCTCTGCCTAATCAGGTTAAGTGATAGCCGAGAATTTCTAGGCTCGCTACTATTTTAGGGTCTGCTGAATAAGTCTTTTAGCAGGGAGCTTCGGAGCTTCGGAGTAGTTAACGAAGTCAGAAGTCAGTGGGGGCTTAACAATATTAAGCCCGTACAGAAGTAGTTTTTGTAACGAGGATTTATGCCTCGCTTTAAAAAGTCAGGTTTTAGACCCAATAATTTCGATAAATGTCCTAACCAAAATACGTACTGCTATAGATTTCAGATTTTAGAGGGTAGATTTTAGATTTTCCAAGGCTTTTAAGACAGGAGCCTGTGTCTTTTCAATCTCCAATCTAAAATCTTTGGTCAAAATAAGCCTTAGTCACGGGTACGTTCAAGTTGAGAAATTGCTAGTTTTATGATTGACTGAACTGCTGTTGCGGATTCAGAGTTTAAGGCCTCTTGTAAAGGTTCTAAAACCATGGGATCACCAATCTTCATCAAGGACAATGCTGACGATTTTCTGGTTTCTTCATCAACATGATTTAGCAACTCAACAAGATTAGGGATAGCAGGCTTATAAGTCAGGTTTCCTAAGACTGCGGCTGTTTCACAGCGTACGTTTGAGTTGCTATCACTCAGAGACTTGACCAAGATATCCAATAAATCTTGATCAGGTTCTTCGGCCGCGACTTTGGCGATCGCCCCGACAACAGCTGCGCGAACCACTGGGGAATAATGGGAAACTGCCTGATATAAATGCTCTTTAGCTTTGGCCCCAATAAAGGCTAAGGCCCAGGCAGCATGACCTTTAGCACTTTCTGGAACATCTGGCGAGCCTAAAATGTCGAGTAAGGGAAGAACTCCCGCTTCTCCCATACGGGCTAATGCGCCTACTGATGAGCCTTGAACCACAGTATCTTCATCATTGAGGAAAGATTCGATTAACTGGGGAATAGTCTGAGGATCGGCGATCAGTGTTAAAGTTTTAGCAGCAGCCCTTCGTACAACTACATTTGAGTGATTGGCTAAAGCGTCTAATAAAAAAGGAGTTGCTGGCTGACCAATTTCTCCGAGAGTCTGTGCAGCACGCAGTCGAGTCATCCCTCGCGTATCGCCCAAACATTCAACCAGAGATTTCAAAAGTTGCTGGTTATTTGAGTCGAAAGTTTTGAGGCTAATTTCTTCAGCAATTTTCTCAAGTAAGTTATCTGTTTGTTCGGGTGTTAACACGATATTTTCCCGTATTTGTTTAGATCTCTATTTCAACTCTAGTCAATTTGTGAGATCAAAATCAAGGTATAATTCTAAGTTAGCTGCATCTTACCATAAAGTTTATGGATAAACGCTTTTTTAACTTCTTCAATCTGACGGAAGACCAGGCAATCAATGTTTTAGATACTCCCCAAGACCAGATTAAAGAACATGACTCTCGCTACATCGCTGCATCCCATTTGGTTAACTTTCCAACAGAACGGGCTATCAATGCTTTGATGCGGGCAGTACAGAACGACGATCCCACTCTCGATAATCGGATCGTGCGTCGAAAGTCCATAGAGACTCTCGGGAGACTGAAGGCCAAACAAGCTTTGGAAATTATTCACAGCTGTTTAAACGATGACGACTGCTACACAGTAGAAAATGCCGTCTGGGCGATTGGAGAAATTGGAACGACTGACGACCATATTCTCGAAGATGTAGCTCAGTTGCTGGAAAAACCTGGGCAAACTCACCGCATAATTATTCATACCCTGACTAAGTTAAATTATAGACCGGCTCTAGAGCGAATTCGCCGATTTGTAGATAATCCTGACCCCCCAACTGCCAGTGCCGCCATAACTTCAGTCTGCCGTTTTACCAAGGATTATTCTCAGATGGGAAAAGTTGTGGCTATGTTGGGACACTCAAATGTGTTAGCGAGGCGGTTGTCTATTCAGGATTTGATCGATTCTCGTTACTACGATGCCATTCCCAATATTGCTCGATGTCCTGTCTCCTTAGTGTTTCGACTTCGGGGTATTCGGATGCTGGCAGAAGCAGGTATTCCAACTGAGGAAATCACTTTTAAAATGATTCAACCCCATTTAGAGCAGACGTTGCGAGATCATCCCGATGATTTGGATTTAGTGCATACCTACGAGGAAACGCCAGATTTAACGATTTTGGTGAGGACATTATATGAAACTGACTTTGGAAAATGTTATTTAGCTAGTAAAACGATTCTCGACCATTATTCAAAGAACTCACCCGCTGCACTATTGGCTACTTATACCGAAGAAGCTCATAGTGATTATGGAGCTCATTTTCATGTCACAAAACTATTAGGCTGGTTGAAATATGCTCCAGCCTATGATTTACTGCTAGAAGCATTGCATAATCGTCAACCTCAATTTCAGAAATCACGAGCTGCAGCCGCCATCGCATTGGGAGAACTGGGGGAAGTACGGGCTATTCCTGCTCTACAAGAGAGTCTCTCGGAAAAAAACTGGGTTCTGAAATACGCTGCGTTGATGGCACTCGAAAAACTTGGTTTTGAAACTGGTCATGATATCGCAGTCAACGAGCCCGACTGGTTGGTCCGAGCTAAAGCCGTTTACTCAAGAGGTTTTTCTAAAAGTCAAAAACCTCGGCCAGACTCGACATACCTGGACATTAATGTCTAGGGGAACTACAAAAAATAAATTGCCCAAATTGTAAACCCTTCCTCTCCCTGCTCCGAAGCTCACCTACTAAGATTGGTTATTTTTTTATTTGGAAGTCCATAGGAATTATGTTTCAATCTTAATCGGTTAATCATTGACTTGTTTTTGAATTAAGTGCTAGAATGGAAAAATTGATAACGGAGAGGCAGCAGAGTAATTAAGGATAATTTTCAAATTTCCACTTCTTTGAATTTGTAATTGTATGACGATGGATTCTCTATTTGAAAGACTAAAACACCCAAACCCTCATCTACGGGAGCAGGCAATGTTTGAAATCGCCGAGTCCCGCGATGAAAATACTATTCCTCGTCTGATGGGTATTTTGGATGAAGTGGATACAACTTATCGTCGAGCAGCCGTTAAAACATTAGGGGTAATTGGGGTAGATGCTGTTCCATCGGTGGTTGAGTCTTTGCTGCATAGTGAAAATGTAACTGTACGGGGAAGTGCAGCCAAAGCCTTGGCACAAATTGCCGTTAATTATCCCGATTTACCTTTTCCTGAAGCTGGTTTGCAGGGATTGAAAACGGCTATCAATGACCCCAATCCAGTGGTTCATATTGCATCGGTAATGGCTTTGGGTCAAATGGGGTCAGCTGCTTTCGATATTTTAGTGGAGTCTTTGAAGACAACAGATAACGTGGCGGTGCAGGTAGCAATTGTCAACGCACTCGCTTCGATTGGAGATCCCAAGTGTGCTGAAGTCCTCACAACATTTGCCAATGATGAATTGGTGGATTCCTATGTGCGGGAATCAGCTACGAGTGCTTTATCTCGTTTGGATTTAGTAAGCAACTATAATCGAAGTTATTGAACATCTAAACCATAAAAACCGTTAGACGAATGGCCAGAAATTTGTCGCCGTTCCTATAACTATGCCTTGAGGGAACTAAAATATGGGATTGTTTCGAGAAAGTGTCCCATAGATCGCTGTAGTTTGGAAGTCAGAATATAATGATTTCATATCAGATCCATCGTCATTGGATGGAAAAAGCCTTAAAACAAGCTAAAATAGCAGGAGACAGTGGAGAAGTTCCTGTAGGAGCAATTATTGTTGATAGTAAAGGTAACTTATTAGCAGAGTCAGGAAACCGCAAGGAAACTGATCAAGATCCTACAGCCCATGCCGAAATTTTAGCTATCCGTAGCGCAAGTAAAATCCTACAAAATTGGCACTTAAATGATTGTACCCTTTACGTTACCCTAGAACCCTGTCCCATGTGTACAGGTGCAATTATTCAGTCTCGTTTAGGATTATTAGTCTATGGATGCGATGATCCTAAATCAGGAACCATTCGTACTGTGATGAATTTACCCGATAGTTTCTGTTCCAATCATCGCTTAGCCGTTCTTTCGGGTATTTTAGAAGCAGAATGTCGAGAACAGTTACAACAGTGGTTTGTTAAACAAGTTCGGTGAAACTAAATGTCAAATCGATTTTAGATTTTAGATTTTGGATTTTGGATTTTCCCCTGCTTAAAAGACTTGGGGAAACCGTTTTTAATCTTTTATCTAAAATTGTCCGGTCAGTATGTTTTGTTTACCCCTTATTCGTCAGATATTTTGCTCACCAATGGAATAGGGCTGCTATAGTATCAACAACTTGGTACAATCTAGCAATAGCTAAACTTTAATTTAAAATAACTAATGACTTCTTCACAGATGGGTAATTATGAATGCGTTGAGTTAAGTAAACCGACGATCCGATTGATTGTTATCCAATCGAGAATTCGCGCCGTAGATGTAAATAATCTTCAATCTACCCGTCTTGATAATCTAAACCATATGTTAGAACTAATTGACGTTGCTAACAACTGGGGTGGACCCAAAGATCTGCTGTTATTTCACGAATTTCCGATTACTGGTTACTCTAATAAATGGAATCGCCAGGATATTCTCAAGTTGGCCATTGAAATTCCAGGAGAAGAGACAGAGGCAATTGGTAAAAAAGCACAAGAATATGGTAACTATATTGTGTTTGGCTCTTATGCCAAAGATACTGCATGGCCTAACCACGTACTCTCGATCACTACGATCATCGGACCTGACGGTTCAATTATTGATAAACATTGGAAATCTCGAAACATCAAAGGGGTCTTCGGTGCAGGATTTGAACTATTCACCAGAAAATTGGGTTTGA
>DLXW01000090.1:4528-7795 GCA_003448685.1 Cyanothece sp. UBA12306 | reverse complement strand
TAAAAAGCCAGGTTTTAGACCCAATTTTTCTGATAAAAAATAAGATCAAACTTAATCTTGTCAAGAAATCTCCTAAGAAGAAAGCGAAGAACGCATTTCAGCTTCTAGGCGATCATCTTCTAAAATTGCTTCTCTAATTGCTTGAAAATTATCATGATAATAAGTTAATGCAGCATAAACATCCGCTAAAGTAATAGTTGGATGTCGAGAAACAATTTCATCAGGAGAAAGTCCCATTTCTTCATACCAAATAACAATATCTTGTACTTTAATACGATGACCAGCAATGCGAGGTTTTCCCCCACAAACCCCTGGAGTTATGGAAATATGTTCTGAAATTACAGGTATTGTCGACATTTTTTAAATATTTGATCAACTAGCTTTAACGAGATCGTCTATACATTTTATAACAAAACTGCATTAACTTTTGAGGGTTCCCTTGACTTTTCTCAATAGCTTCTTGAATATCAGACTCACTAAAACGAATCCTAGTATTAGCTAAATGATGGCTAATAAAATTACGAATTATTGTTTCATCCCAAGGTTCAATTTCAACCTCCAAACAAACATTATCAAAAGGAGAACCACCCGCACTATCAGCAAAAAGTTCGTCCAAAGATCGATTAGCTGCTATCACTAAACGCAATGGTGCATCTAATCCAGTGTTGGCCAAACTTCTCAGTTGATTTCGTACCGGATTAGTAAACCCTTCCCAAACCATATCTCGTCTTAATCCATCCAACAATAATAGTAATCTATATCGCCTTAATTCCTCTTCCAAAGGAACTCCTTTAAGAGGATTATCATAATCACAATTAATCCCCACTTGAGAACAGAGTCCATAATAAAAATCATTACCCGTAATAATATTACCAAAATCTAAATAAATGGGTTTTCGCGGTGAGTTCAAATTACTTTCACACTGATATTTAATCACATTCAACAAAGAAGACTTACCCATCCCCGACTCACCAATCAAAGCAACCCCACTACCAACATTTAAAATATCAAAAATATCTTCAATTATTGATTCCCTCCCAAACACCAAAGAAACATCCTCTATTTTGCCATTGAGAGGAACAAAAGGATTGACTTTTTGATAACAAGATTGCTGAAATGATCTAACCTCAGATAAATGCTCAAAAATCGTGCTAGTTAAAATTGCCCTCCCACCCAAACCTTGATTGCGATCCAAAGTAATTATCACCATCCCACAAACCTTATTTGTGGTTAGATTCAACAAAGGAGAACCACTTAACCCAGGACGAACGCGATCGCCCTTAAATTTTAATAAATTATCCCCATCAACCCCCACATAATCAAACCTTCCCACATCCCCAGTAGGATAATTATCAGGATAACCAAAAGTATCTAATTGATCTTCAATATTAATGGTTTCATCTAAATAAACATAAGAAAATTCAGCCCTAGTATCTTCTAATTCTAAAACAGCCAAATCAAGAATTTTTTCATCTTCCGAACAAAATTTAACCTTGACAAAATAACACTTTTGTGTATCTTTTATCTCAATAAAAATCCGTTTGCCATGTGCTTTTTGACAAACATGAGCGCAAGTTACAATTAACCTAGGAGTAACAAAAAAACCAGAACCATCATGATTTTTTCCCCCTTCATGGCTAATTTTAACCACACATTTTTTTAAATCCTCCGACAAAGTTTCAACCATACACCGCTACGGGAAAAGCAAAAGACAAAAGTAAATTATACAAAGTTTCAACATTCTTAGAAAAACGACTTGGAGACTTCTGACTTCTGACTTGGAGACTTCAATCAATCTCCCCATTCAAGAGTGATTTTGAGATTACCTTCACCAGTTCCCTTAACTAATAGACTGGTTAATTTACCTGATTCTACGCCGATTTTGAGACTAAATTCCACAGCAGCCTTTTTCGGTTTAACCTTATCAAAAGTCCCAGTAATTGAAGTTGCGATCGCCTCAATAGCATCCGTCACCCCATCAAAATCCAAAAGATCACCCACCCCTGCTCTTTCTTCCCCACCCAAAGCAACAGCCTCAGCCATAATCGTCACACGATCAGAAACCTTGAGAGGAACAATAGTAGTATCTTCTTCAACCATTCCAAAATCACCCTTTCCCAACTAAATTTTATGATTGATCCTACCATTAAAAACTTAATTTTAAGCCAAATACTCTATAAAACTCTAACTTCTGACTTCTGACTTCAAACTTCTGACTTCGTTAACGCTCCCCTTCCCCTCATCAAGTATAAACGTCTCGTGATCAAAAATATGGAGTCGTTCTACATGACTTAAACAGGTTTTTTGGTTATTGGGATTTTCCTCATAGGTGAATCAGCAACTGTTAATTGAGACTGATTTTCCTGAAGATTTGACATTAACGAACCATCAATTGTGACATAGCGAAAGGTCTGATTAGTCCGAATTGGAGTTACAGAGGATTGACCAATTTGTCCAGATAGATACAGCAAACACGTTACTGTGCTAGCTAATAATAAACGTTCTAACATCTCACACCACCTAATATCAATCGAACTTATGCACCTGTTCACTCTATGTTATCTAGGAGATTTCTCAAAGCTTATGCTCTGTTGCCCCAGGAAAACACAGAAAGAGAACAGAATGATTTTATTATAGAATGTCGAGAAAAAAATCGAGTTCCTCTTTGTAGCATTTTGTGACAATTTTTTAGGTGTCTAACGATAACACCATATTTGGTCAAAAAAAGATGTTAACACTTTTTGACAACCTTATTTATATTAGATTGCTTGTACTTCCATACTTTGTTATCTTCAAAAATATTGTCGGTTTGAACAAAAAGCCTAGAATAAAAAAATCCCTTCCAAAAGTGGTCAATACCCTTTAAAATGAAAAAATGACTCTTTACAAATAAGTCATCTATGACCATTGAAAGTGATTACATTGGAGAAACCGACGCAACTCGCGTCCGAATCTTGAGCGAAGCCCTCCCCTATATTCAGCAATTTGCTGGACGAACCGTCGTGGTTAAATATGGCGGCGCTGCCATGAAAGATAGTTCCCTTAAAGATAAAGTGATTCGTGATATTATCTTTCTGTCGTGCGTCGGCGTTCGTCCTGTAGTAGTACATGGGGGAGGCCCTGAAATCAATACCTGGCTTGATAAACTAGGCATTGAACCTCAATTCAAAGACGGTTTACGGGTCACAGATGCTGCTACCATGGATGTGGTAGAAATGGTTCTGGTTGGCCGAGTTAATAAAGAATTGGTTTCCTTGATTAATCAAG
>DLXW01000090.1:3681-4292 GCA_003448685.1 Cyanothece sp. UBA12306 | reverse complement strand
CATGTGGCAAAGATGGTAACTTGATTAAAGCCCGCCATGTCGGCAAAGAAGGCATTGGCTTTGTGGGAGAAGTCAGGAAAGTTGACACGAGAATTGTTGATTCATTGGTCAAAAGCGGTTATATTCCGGTTATCTCCAGCGTTGCTGCCGATGAAACAGGACAGGCTCATAATATCAATGCAGACACGGTTGCTGGAGAAATTGCTGCTTCTTTAGGGGCAGAAAAGTTAATTTTACTGACTGATACTGCTGGTATTTTACAAAATTATCAAGATCCTTCTACCTTACTTACTAAATTAGACATTCAGCAAGCTAGGGAGTTAATTGAACAAGGTATTGTCGCCGGCGGTATGATTCCTAAAGTGAATTGTTGTGTGCGATCACTTGCACAAGGAGTGAAAGCTGCTCACATTATTGATGGGCGACTACCCCACGCTTTACTCTTAGAAATATTCACCGACGAGGGAATTGGTTCAATGTTAGTCAGTTCTCAATATCAAAATTAACTTGATGGGATATCCCACACCTCCCACAATCGTGATCTCGTAAAATTTAAAGAAAATGGGACAAAAATCTAGAATTAGTTATGATAGTTCAGATTTTTAGGGATT
>DLXW01000090.1:0-3445 GCA_003448685.1 Cyanothece sp. UBA12306 | reverse complement strand
ATAGTTCAGATTTTTAGGGATTTATAGGCTTTCAAATCTTTATTCACTCTCAAAAGGTAAGTTTTTGAGCTACTGAACCTCCCCACCCTATAAGATTGTTTCGGGAGCTACCCATCTTCTCTACCTCAATTGGTAGTAATTACCGCACTTTTCTTTAAAAAGACTTGCGTAAACTAGATTTATCGAGTACAATCATTAAAAGATAGAGTGCTTCTCTATAAGTCTGTAATCTAAACATCTACAGCAACATTGAGTTTATAAAAACGCAAGAGAAGTCTTACTCCCACGGAAATTTGTAAAATTTAGTAAACGCAACTTATTGATTCTATGACGGAACAACTCGCTCACCCAATGGTGAAGTTTCAAAGCAAGGTAACAAAACTTGTAGCATCTAAGGTGCTTAAACCGAATGATAAAATTTGGAAAGTAGCTTTTCTCTACGGAGATCAATGGGATTATTGGAAAGGGGAGCTTCTAGAATTTGGTTTTACCATGCAAGATCCTGTTAGTGAACTTCTCCTAGTGGAAGCTTGGGATGAAGATTAATAAGCAAAAAACTGGTTATTAATCCAGAAAAATGGGTATTTACCATTAAATATCTTGTTTTGGGGAATATTATGACGTAAAAACCCAAGCAGGTATGTCTTCTTTGGTTTACTCTCTTGGAGGAGCCATAAGTTATCCTTGACCAGTTTTTTCGATGACCATTTTTACACTGCGATCGCTTTCTAAAGACTTTGGAATCAAAGAAATCCTGAAAGATGCAAGTTTTAGCCTCAATGAAGGGGATAAGGTCGGTTTAATTGGGACTAATGGTTCGGGTAAGTCTACCTTACTCAAAATTATTGCTCAATTAGAGCCAGCTGATGGGGGTGAAATCTGGATTAATTCTGGAGCAAAAATTATTTATTTACCCCAACAGCCCGATTTAGACGAAAAACGTACGGTTTTAGCCCAAGTTTTTGCCGATAGCGGGGAGCAAATCGATCTAGTCCGCGAATATGAAAAGCTTTCCCATCAAATTGCTCACAATCAAGATGATAGCGAAGCCTTGATGACTCGTTTGTCTAGTGTTGCTCAACGCATTGATGCAGTGGGAGCTTGGGAATTGGAAACCAATGCTAAAATTATTCTGAGTAAGTTGGGAATTGAAGATTTTGAGGTCAAAATTGGCAACCTATCTGGAGGTTATCGCAAGCGAATTGCCCTAGCTTCTGCCTTATTATCTCAACCTGATGTCTTACTGATGGATGAACCTACTAACCATCTTGATGCTTTATCAGTTGAGTGGTTGCAGAGTTATTTAAACCGCTATCAGGGAGCTTTATTGTTAATTACTCACGATCGCTATTTTTTAGACCGAGTAACTAATTGTATTCTAGAAATTGATCGCGGAGATCTGTATCGCTATGATGGTAACTATAGCTATTATTTGCAAAAAAAAGCAGAAGCCGAAGAATCTGAACTGAGTAGTCAGAGGAAACAAGCAGGAATTTTACGACGGGAATTAGAATGGCTTAAACGAGGACCCAAAGCTAGGAGTACCAAACAAAAAGCTAGAATTGATCGCATTCGAGAGATGCAGGGGAAAGAATATAAACAAGCTCAAGGAAAAGTCCAAATTTCCACAATTGGTCGTCGTATTGGTAAAAAAGTTATTGAATTAAATAATATTAGTAAAGCTTATAATGGACGAACTTTAATTAAGGATTTTACCTATATTTTTAATCCAGAAGATCGGGTAGGTATTATTGGGCCTAATGGTGCGGGAAAATCCACTCTGATGGATATTATTACAGGAAGGGTTGCTCCCGATTCGGGGACAGTAGAAATTGGACCGACAATTCACATTGGATATTTTGATCAGCATTCTGAGGATTTAATCGTTAATGAAAACCAACGGGTTATTGATTATCTTAAAGATGTAGCTGAATTAGTTAAAACCACTGACGGAAGTATCATTACTGCTTCTCAAATGTTGGAGCGATTTTTATTTCCTCCTAATCAACAATATGCTCCTATTCATAAGCTTTCTGGGGGGGAAAGACGGAGATTATTTTTATTACAAGTTTTGATGAGCGCACCCAATGTTTTGATTTTAGATGAACCAACCAACGATCTTGATGTTCAAACTTTAGGGGTTTTAGAAGAGTATTTAGAAGACTTTAATGGTTCTGTGATTGTGGTATCCCACGATCGCTATTTTCTTGATCGCACCATTGATACTGTTTTTGCTCTAGAACCTGGAGGTAATTTGCGACAATATCCAGGTAATTACTCTATTTATCTTGATTATAAAAAAGCCCAATCTGAGCAAGATAAACAAGAAGAGAAAGAGACAAGGAAGTCAGAAAATAAAGCTCAATCCCAGCCAAAAACCTCCTCAAAAACTATAAAATCTAGTCAATCTCGTAAACTTTCTTTTAAGGAAAAGTACGAATATAAAGAATTAGAAGAAAAAATTCCTGAGTTAGAAGCTGAAAAAGAAGAAATTGAACAAATACTCTATAATAATCCTCCTAGTGATTTTAGCGAAATGCAACAGTTAACTGAACAATTGGCCGGATTAATTGAGTCTATTGATACAGCTACGGAAAGATGGTTAGAATTAGCAGAAAGAGATAGTTAAGAGTTAGGGTAAACTATGACGGGTGTTAAAACTATTAAAATCTTTCTAGCGTCTTCATCAGAATTGAAAGAAGATCGCGCACAGTTTGAGATTTTTATTAACCGGAAGAATAAAGAATATATCAAATAGGGAATTTTCTTAGAGTTGGTCATCCCGGAAGATTTTCTTGATGCAATGTCACCGACTCGTTTACAAGATGAATATAATAAGGCTATTACCAAATGTGATGTGTTTGTTAGCCTTTTTAAAACTAAGGTAGGACGATATACAGACGAAGAATTTATGACAGCTTTGTCAACTTTTAAAACCCAAGGTAAATTACTAATTTATACTTATTTTAAAGAGGTAACAATTAATCCCAGTCAAATTAATAGAGAAGACTTAATTAGTTTACAATCTTTTCAAGATAAACTTAGTAATTTAGGACATTTCTACACTATATATAAGAATATTGAAGATCTTAAATATCGTTTTAGTGAACAATTAAATAAGTTTATACCAACATTAACTCAGACAGAAGAAGCAGAATTTAATTCAATTGAACAGTTAAAAACTCAAGTTGAAGCTTCCCCTGAACCTCAACCCCCTCAACCAATTCAAAAACTACAAGAAATAAATAAGCCAATATCCAATCAGAAAACTGAAGAAATAGAACTCAAAAGCGAAAAAGAAGTTGACTATACCAAACTACGTGAACTACTCGCAGCAGGCAAATGGAAAGAAGCTGACCAAGAAACTGCTAGGGTAATGCTTCAAGCAACTAACCGTGTCTTTGAGGGATACTTAGATGAGTTTGATATCGATAACTTCCCCTGT
>DLXW01000362.1:2554-3376 GCA_003448685.1 Cyanothece sp. UBA12306 | reverse complement strand
TGGGTTGAGGAACGAAACCCAATATAATCCTAAATTATGACTGAATAACTAGCAACTATTTTAGGCTTCTGGTTCTATCCCCAATGCTCTTAATTGGGCAGCCAACTGGTTAGCCCTTTGTTGAGCCTGTTGAGCCTGTTGTTGTGCTTGTTCAGCCTGTTTTCGCTGTTCCTCAGCAACTTTGATTTGTTGTTGTGCGTTTTCTTCAGGAGTTGGAACCAGTTGACCTTCTAAGGTAAAATATCGCAATTGTTGTTGATAAATGCCTAAATATAATCCTAAGCTTTTACTCCATAACCAACCTGACTTGTTGGAACTAATTTCTTCATATTGTCCTTGAACCAAACGAAACCCAGAAAATTCTAAGGTATCAGGTGAAAACCAAAAATATTCTGGGGTACGAAAGCGATTTTGATAAAGATCTTTTTTGACTGTTTTATCCACGTTTTCAGTTGATTCTGAAAGTAATTCGATAATTACATCGGGATATTTGCCGCCTTCTTCCCAAGTTACCCAGGATTTTCGAGGATGCTTTTCTGTTTGTTTAATTAAGAAGAAATCGGGGCCACGAAAGTCTTTATTTTTAAGTTGTTGACGATTAAAATAGATAGTGAGATTGGCTCCGATAAAAAAATCATTTTGCTCACGCCATAGCCATTCCAAACAGGAAACTAATAAGGCTAATTGAAAATAATGTAAACTACTTTCCATTTCTGGCTCATCACTTTCAACTTGAGTTGCATCAGGCATTAACTCTGCTAATTGTTGGGAAGTTAGGGACATAATTGATATTCCTACTTATTCTACAGTTACTGACTTAGC
>DLXW01000362.1:2015-2387 GCA_003448685.1 Cyanothece sp. UBA12306 | reverse complement strand
ATTCTACAGTTACTGACTTAGCTAAATTCCGAGGTTGATCCACGTCTAAACCGCGTCTGGCAGCAATATGATAGGCTAACAATTGTAAGGGAAGAACCGCAATAATAGGAGACAATAATTCATCTACATGGGGAACAAATAACAGATCATCAAAGGTTGATCGCGCTTCTGTATCATCAATAGGAGTTACCCCAATTAACCGTGCATCTCGTGCTTTTGCTTCTTGGGCATTGGATAATACTTTATCATGAACTAATCCAGGCATAGCGATCGCAACTACGGGAACTTTAGCATCTAATAAAGCAATGGGACCGTGTTTCATCTCTCCGGCAGGATAGCCTTCTGCATGAATATAACTGATTTCTTTTAATT
>DLXW01000362.1:983-1809 GCA_003448685.1 Cyanothece sp. UBA12306 | reverse complement strand
ATATAACTGATTTCTTTTAATTTTAATGCCCCTTCTAAAGCAATAGGAAAATTAATCCCCCGTCCCAAGAAAATAAAGTCTTGAGTGTCCCCAAATTCATGGGCTAATTCTTCAATTTGCTTTTCTTGTTTTTCTAAAATTAATTCAATTTGGGCAGGTATTTCTCGTAACCCTTTAATCAAACCTTCGAGCTTATCTAAAGCTAAATGTTTACGACGATAGGCTAATTCTAAAGCCAGAAAATAAAAGCCCATTAATTGCGCTGTAAAACTCTTAGTAGCAGCAACTCCAATTTCGATCCCTGCTTGAGTATTAATAATGCGATCCACCATGTGAGCTAAGGTACTTTCAGGGCGGTTAGTAATACCTAAAATGCGGGCATCATAGGGAGATTCTAACCCCATTTTTCGTTGTTTTTCCATCTCCAAAGCCGCCAAAGTATCCGCCGTTTCCCCTGACTGGGTAACTCCAATTGTCAAGGTATTAGCCATCATCGGCGCAGGAGAATAGCGAAATTCCGAGGCATACTGTACCATTGTCGGAATACCTGCCACCTGTTCGAGTAAATATTTGCCAACCATGCTGGCATTCCAACTGGTGCCACAGGCTACAATCTGGATATAATCGACGTTATGGCATAATTGGGCTGCTAAACCCAGATCAATGGGACTGATATCTGCGTTGTTTTGAGAATGCCAATTGGGTTGTAGATAGGTTTCTAAACAGCTTCGCACCACCGAAGGTTGCTCGTAAATTTCTTTGAGCATAAAGTGGCGAAACCCTTGTTTTTCCACGGTCGTTGCTGTCCAGTCGAGGGTTCTAGGCA
>DLXW01000362.1:0-745 GCA_003448685.1 Cyanothece sp. UBA12306 | reverse complement strand
CCTAGGCAGCTTGCGCAAACGTTTTAGGTAAAAATCATAAACTTCCACGCCGAGGGGGGTTAAACGGGCAATTTCACCATTCTCCATCGATAAAACTGCATGGGTATGAGGTACTAGGGCAGTAACATCCGAAGCACAGAAAAATTCCCCTTGACCAAAACCAATAATCAAAGGTGCCTGATGACGTGCAACAATAATCTCATCTGGATAGTCGGCACAGATAACCGCGATCGCAAAAGATCCCTTCAGACGATGGATAGTTTTCTGAACAGCAGTTAATAAATCATCGTACTCTGGGGTTTCAGGAAGATATTGGGCAATTAAATGGGGAATAACCTCCGTATCAGTTTCTGACAAAAATTGGATTCCTTGCTCGATTAATTCTTGCCGTAAGTCTTGATAATTTTCTATAATGCCATTCTGAACTACTGCTACTTTTCCTTGGCTATCGCGATGGGGATGGGCGTTATTTTCTTCAGGTTTACCGTGGGTTGCCCAACGAGTGTGGCCAATACCTATTTGAGAGGGGTTAACGTCTCGATCTAATTTCTCGCGAAGGTTGTATAATTTTCCTTTAGCTCTGACACATTGAAGTTGACCTTCAAGGACGGTAGCCACTCCAGCGGAGTCATAACCGCGATATTCGAGTCTTTCTAGTCCGCTAACAAGAATATCCGTCGCAGTTTGTGTTCCAATATAACCAACAATTCCACACATAAGCTTAATTTAAAAATTTATAATTTTG
>DLXW01000211.1 GCA_003448685.1 Cyanothece sp. UBA12306 | reverse complement strand
AGGGACTAGAGGAATGCTCTACCGCCAGTCCCACATTGAAGGGGGAAGAATTCTTGTCCATCACCACATAGGATTCCGTCGAATGGACGATCGCCAATCTTAATTTTGCCCAGGTTTCATTGACTTTGGCTTTTTCATTCCAGGATCTCAATAAGCCTAAAAATTCCTTAGCCACTGCATTGTAAGGGAAAAGGCGATCTAGTTCATCTAAGCCCAAAAATAAGGGAACAGTCAAATCTTTAAGAATATACTCCTCAAAATAATCATTGCAGTTTTCTTTCGCCCCAAATAATTCTTCATCCCAAAATTCCGACACTTGACGGGGAGAGATGCCTAACTTGCGACTGATTAAAGCACAAAACCGCTTTAAAAACACCGTCAAATCTTCAAAAATCGTCTCATCGGTCTCCAAGAAGTCTAGAGTTGCTGTGCGAAACCCTTGCGCGGTTGCATGGTGACGAATTCTGGCTAAAAGAGAGGTTTTTCCCATCTGTCGAGGGGCTTTAATGCGAATCAATCCGGCATTTTTTTCCACCTGTTCGTAACAGCGCGATTCCCAAGGTTCGCGCCTGATATAGAATTGGGAAGCCAGTTCCATCGTTCCCCCTGGCAGTTCTAAGTCAGCTACGGGCAACGGTGGGCGATTTATGCTTTCAATGGCTGGTTTAGGGGCAATTTCTTCGTTAATGGGTTCAGGAGCTTCTCCTTTATCCAGAAGTGAGAGAATTTCCCCCATAATTATGGGAGTATCGGCTTCGGATTTCCATGACTTCTGTTGAATAGTCTGCAAGAAACTTCTTAATTCATAATTGAGGGGGTCATCCATCGGTAAATTGACACGAATTGGCAAAATAACAGGTTTACCAAGTTTATCCCATAATCTCCTGGCTGTCCTGACCTCTCCCGCAACCATATCGCTGCTAGCTGATTGCTCTGACAACAACAACAGGAAATAATCACAGCGTTTCAATTCCTCATCGATGCGCGCTACCCAATTTTCCCCCCAGTTAATGCTAGCGGCCGCCATAAACGGTTCGTGTCCTGCTGCGACGAGTTGGTCGTGAAATTGGCGTGCCAGGCTGGCATCTGGTTCTTGAGAGCGATAGCTAATAAAGACTCTTTGGCTAGTTCTTGCCGTTAGCGACGGCTGATTCTCGTTCATTTACGGAAAATTAAAGAATTGTCGATTGTCGAAAAGCCGAATAAATATTAGGTTTCCCAAGGGTAATTTTCCCTATTCCCTAAACCTTATCTACACTTTAACCTTATTGTCATCCCGTGAGGAAAAATCTTGTTAACCGAGTATTCTAACTAGTTAGGATTGTGGGGGAGCTTGGGAGACCGGAGCATTGGAGAAAGAATATAGTATAAAAATCTATAATTAGTGATTATAGTTCAGATTTTTAGTGATTTATCGATTTTAAAATCTTTATTTACTCTAAAATAATTTAAAATAATCTCCTCTTCTCCCCACTCCGGCGCTCCGGAGCAGCCCAAACAAGTAAGTTTTCGAGCTACTGAGATTTTCTAGGATGCAACAAAAATTACCACCTCAGTAGGTGGCAATCAATTAAAGATTAATTAATGAGTCAAAGTTTACACATCATAGTAAAGAGCAAACTCATAGGGATGGGGACGTAACCGCATGGGGTTAACTTCATTGTCGAGTTTATACTCAATCCAATTTTCAAGGAAATCTTGGGTAAATACTCCCGTATCTGTTAAGAAAGCATGGTCGTTTTCGAGAGCTTCTAAAGCTGCTTCTAAAGAACCAGGAGTAGAAGGAATCTTACTCAATTCTTCAGGAGTGAGATCGTAGATATCCACATCCAAGGATTCCCCTGGATCAATTTCATTCTTAATACCATCAATACCCGCACAGAGCATCGCTGCAAATGCCAAATAAGGGTTACAGGTAGCATCAGGACAACGGAACTCCAAACGCTTCGCTTTGGGGTTAGGACCAGAAAGGGGAATACGAACAGAAGCAGAACGATTACCTTGGGAATAAGCTAAATTAACAGGAGCTTCAAATCCAGGGACCAAACGCTTATAGGAGTTAGTACTGGGATTGGTTAACGCTAATAAAGCAGGAGCGTGTTTAAGGATACCACCAATGTAATTAAGGGCGGTTTTGCTCAAATTTGCATAACCATTACCCCAGAATAATGGCTCTCCCCCTTTCCAAATTGACTGGTGGGTGTGCATCCCAGAACCATTATCATTAAATACGGGTTTGGGCATGAAAGTTACGGTTTTACCATATTTCTTAGCCACATTCTTAATGACATATTTGTAGGTCATCAAATAATCCGCCGCTTCCACTAAAGTAGCAAAGCGGAACCCTAACTCATTTTGTCCCCCACTGGCCACTTCGTGGTGGTGTTTCTCAATGGGAACCCCACATTTAGCCATCGTCAGCAACATTTCCGTCCGCATATCCTGTAGGGTATCGGTGGGTGGGACAGGGAAATAACCTTGCTTGTAACCAGGTTTATAGGCTAGGTTTCCTCCTTCTTCTTCCCTCCCAGAATTCCAACGTCCTTCTACACTATCAACGTAGTAATATCCTTTGCTCTCAGTTTGGTCGAAACGAACATCATCAAACACAAAAAATTCCGCTTCAGGGCCGAAAAAGGCCGTATCTCCAATTCCCGTATCAGATAGAAACTGCACCGCCTTCTGAGCAATAGTACGAGGATCACGACTGTACCATTCTCCGGTACGAGGTTCCTTAATACTACAAATCATGCTGAGGGTGGGTTCTTCATAAAATGGATCGATCCAAGCTGTAGAAGCATCGGGAACCATACACATATCGGATTCATTAATAGCCTTCCAACCCCGAATACTTGAACCATCAAAAGGAACCCCATCGACAAAGGAACTCTCTTCAATCTGATTGTGGTAGAAGGAACAATGTTGCCAGATTCCTGGCGTATCAATGAATTTTAGGTCAATAATTTGAATGTTTTGGTCTTGAACCATTTTCAAGACTTCTTGAGGGGTTTTAGCCATGAATGGACTCCTTGTCGGTAAATTTTTATACAGCCTCAAATCATCCATCCTAGAGATAGGTTAATCAATAATTTGTATATTACGATACGGATTTTCTCAATTAAATCTGTAGAGATTACAAAATTTTTAGCCAACCCCAACAAACAATGGGCTTAAGTTTAAGTTATGTAAAGAAATATATCAAAAAGTCAACAAATTCCTAAAGAAACAAGAAACTTCTGGGTCTAATTACCCTCAAGGTTCACCCCTATGGGATTATATAAAGTGAATCAAAAACCGAACCTCACGGTAAGCCATAAAAAAATTGTTGTTGGGAGAAGACTTTAATGCGAGACGCAGTTACTAACCTGATTAAAAATTATGATCTGACCGGACGTTACTTAGATCGCGATGCGATGGACAGCCTCAAAGACTATTTTAGCTCTGGTATGGCCCGCGTTACTGCGGCTGCGGTCATTAATGCCAATTCCCCTGAAACTGTCAAACAAGCTGGACTTCAATTATTTGAAGAAGTCCCCGAATTAATTCGTCCTGGGGGAAATGCTTACACAACTCGTCGTTATTCAGCTTGTTTACGGGATATGGACTATTATCTACGCTATGCAAGTTATGCTCTTGTCGCTGGTGATTCCAATGTTCTCGATGAACGGGTACTCCAAGGGTTAAGGGAAACCTACAATTCTTTGGGGGTTCCCATTGGTCCGACAGT
>DLXW01000263.1:1647-5175 GCA_003448685.1 Cyanothece sp. UBA12306 | reverse complement strand
ATTCATCTGACATTTTAGGTAAAAGGTTCAATTGTGATCAGTATAGTTGGCTTGTGTGACTGTGATCTTCGACTAAAAGTTGCCAGTTATTAATACTTTTATCAGAAAAATTAGATAGATATATTAGGTTGTTAAGGGTTGTTGTTAGTTTCATTGATGGTAAATTTGGGGTATTTAACCACAAATTATGGGCAATTATAGTTAAATACAGTGGAAATAGAAAGAATAATTTAATCTATTTTTCTCTCCATGAGTTCAATGAATCTAAGTGTCCGAGAATCCCCCTTAATAGTGCCACTTCTTCTGGGCTAAGCTCAGCTCGATTATACAGTCTGCGGAATTTTTCCATCTTGGCTGTGGCGGTATGGGGATAAAGATAACCAATTTTGAGTAACAGGGCTTCTAAATGTTGATAATATCCTTCTAAGATATCAAGGGGAGCAGGTTCAATCTCTGGGGGAATGGGGGTAGAAGTTTGTGCTGCTTGATAGAGTTCATAAGTACAAACAGCGACAGATTGGGCTAAATTTAAGGATGGATAATCAGGATTTGAGGGAATACAAACAAAACGCTGTGCATAATTGAGTTCTTCGTTACTTAGACCTCTTTCTTCTGGTCCGAAAATTAAAGCACTGGTAAGACTAGGCTCTAATAACCAAGGGAGGGCATTTTTAGGGTTTTCTAGAGGTGTTAATGTACCCCGAGGACGGGCTGTCGTGGCGATCGCTCTTTGACATCCTTGGAGGGCTTCTGGCAAATTAGATACCTGTTGGGCTTGTTCTAAAATATCCACTCCATGAACAGCCATCAACTTGGCTGGTTCGCTCAAGGGGTCACATTTGGGGTTAACCAGGATTAACCTTTGCAAGGCCATATTTTTCATTACTCTAGCTATTGAACCTACATTTAGCGGACCTGCTGGTTCAACAAGAATAATTCTTACTTGTGTTAAAGATAACATCGACTAGGTGCTTCAAAATAAATTTAATGCTAAAAACCCCCGTGAAATTATCCTTAAAATGATTAATCTGGGGGTCTTTAATCAATAAAAATACTTTGCTTTAGATAGTTTGACGTGAAGCTAATTTTTCTAAGGTTGCTTGGGTTTCTTGCAATAATTTGAATCGGGGATCGTCTGTTTGCGTCAAAGTAGGGACTAAATTACGGGCTTGTAGTGCCATGTGGAGTTGCAGTTGAGCCACATAATCACCGATGTTTTCCTGCATTTTTTCTCTATTGCTTGAAATTGCTTCCACTTTCAAAATATCCTCCTTGATTAACAGTGGCATAACTTTACAAGTTCACCCTTATGAAACTATCATGTTATTCCAAGCATCAATCCACAAAATAAAAAACTTTAAATATTTCTCAACATACTGTAATTTTTAGTTTACAAATCTTGAGCATTTCACGGCAGTTTTCCCACCATATAGATATTAAACTTGTTGCAGAGGTGAGTAAAAACTGAGGGAAAAGGTAAAATTCCAATATATTTGACAAGTAATGCCGATAAATTGCATTTTTAGGGTATTTTCAGTCCCTCTTACCAACTGATACAAAACTTAACATAACCCATCCTTAACAAAATTTCAATGAGATCCCCCATTCTGATAGACTTTTGACTGAGGTTATATAGACCAAGCTAGGAAAAACCGAATCAGCAGTTGGGAGAAAAAATCCGTGGAAAATACACTAGGTTTAGAAATTATTGAAGTGGTCGAACAAGCGGCCATCGCCTCCTCCAAGTGGATGGGTAAAGGAGAGAAGAACACCGCCGATCACGTAGCTGTAGAAGCTATGCGCGAACGCATGAACAAAATTCAGATGCGTGGTCGCATCGTTATCGGAGAAGGAGAACGGGATGAAGCTCCCATGCTCTATATTGGGGAAGAAGTTGGTATCTGTACCCGTGAAGATGCCAAAGCTTTCTGTAACCCAGAAGAACTCGTCGAAATTGATATTGCGGTTGATCCTTGCGAAGGAACTAACTTAGTGGCCTATGGACAAAATGGTTCTATGGCAGTTCTAGCTATTTCCGAAAAAGGAGGACTATTTGCTGCTCCTGACTTTTACATGAAGAAATTAGCGGCTCCTCCGGCAGCTAAAGGCAAAGTGGATATCAATAAGTCTGCTACCGAAAACCTTAAAATCTTAGCCGAGTGTTTAGAGCGCGACGTTGAAGAATTAGTCGTCATTGTGATGGATCGTCCTCGCCATAAAGAACTAATTCAAGAAATTCGCCAAGCAGGTGCTCGGGTACGACTAATTAGCGATGGAGACGTTTCTGCGGCTATTTCCTGTGCCTTTGCTGGAACTAATGTCCATGCCTTAATGGGTATTGGAGCAGCTCCTGAAGGGGTAATTTCCGCCGCTGCTATGCGTTGTTTAGACGGCCATTTCCAAGGACAGTTAATCTATGATCCTGAAGTGGTGCAAACTGGTTTAATTGGGGAAAGTAAAGAAGGAAATCTTGCTCGACTCAAAGAAATGGGCATCGAAGATCCTGACCGTGTTTACAATGCTAATGAATTAGCTTGTGGTGAAACCGTTCTCTTTGCAGCTTGTGGTATTACCCCAGGAACCCTTATGGAAGGGGTACGCTTCTTCCACGGTGGAGCTCGGACTCAAAGTTTAGTTATTTCTAGCCAGTCAAGCACGGCTCGTTTTGTTGATACTGTACACTTGTTTAACAAACCCAAGTATATCAACCTCAAATAAGAGATCCCATCTTGAGATTGCCCTTTGAGTAGTATGAAGTATCGATGCGGTGGTCAGTTATCGGTAAAAATTTGTTGGTTTTTACTGGTTACTGGTCACTGTGTTTGTCTGACCTAATTTTAAGTTTTCTAAAGTTTAATTTCAAAATGTTGGCAACGGTAGCACAGTGGCTCTAAATTGCCAAAATTAGAGACAGTATACCGCTATGCAACAGGCAAAATGCAAAGGGCAAAAATTGGTTGAAACAAGGTTTGCTGATTTTACCTGGGTTTAAAACACCTGAATGCGTAGTGTTATAGCCCTTATTCCTAAATTTTCTATTGTTTAACACCCCTTGTAGGAGAACAGAATGAATATTGCCGTTGTGGGACTGAGCCATAAAACAGCCCCAGTTGAAGTTCGCGAAAAGTTGAGCATTCAAGAAGCTAAACTTGAAGAAGTATTAGCTCATCTTAAAGGCTATCCTCACATTGAAGAAGTTGCTGTCATTAGCACCTGTAACCGTCTTGAAATTTATGCGGTGGTGACTGATACGGAAAAAGGAGTGGTAGAAATTACTCAATTTCTCTCAGAGACTGGCCATGTTCCCCTAAACTATCTCAGACGCTATCTGTTTACTTTGCTCCATCAGGATGCTGTTCGCCATCTTCTGCGAGTTTCTGCTGGGTTAGAAAGCCTGGTTTTAGGAGAAGGTCAAATTTTAGCTCAGGTGAAAACCACCCATAAATTAGCGCAAAAATACAAAGGAATTGGGCGACTTCTCGATCGCCTGTTTAAACAAGCCATCACTGTAGTCAAATCTTCGGCTTT
>DLXW01000263.1:1272-1452 GCA_003448685.1 Cyanothece sp. UBA12306 | reverse complement strand
TTTGGAAAAAGAGTTCGCAGTGAAACAAATATTGGTACGGGGGCAGTTTCTATCAGTTCGGCTGCTGTAGAATTAGCCCAAACCAAAGCCGAAGATTTGACTAACCGTCGTATTACTATTATCGGGGCCGGTAAGATGGCTCGTCTGTTGGTCAAACATCTCTTGGCTAAAGGTGCAACT
>DLXW01000263.1:749-1055 GCA_003448685.1 Cyanothece sp. UBA12306 | reverse complement strand
GGTGCAACGGATATTACTATTGTTAACCGTTCCCAACGTCGAGCGCAAGAATTAGCTAATCAGTTCCCCCAAGCGTCATTAAACTTGCAATTACTCCCCGAAATGATGCAAGTAGTGGCTAGTTCCCATATTGTTTTTACCAGTACGGGAGCGACAGAACCTATTTTACACAAGGAAAACCTGACGGCTGCTTTAGACACCAATCATTGTTTGATGCTGTTTGATATTTCTGTCCCCCGCAATGTGGCTTCTGATGTACACGGACTTGCTGCTATTGAGTCCTACAATGTGGATGATTTAAAGGCA
>DLXW01000263.1:0-498 GCA_003448685.1 Cyanothece sp. UBA12306 | reverse complement strand
AGTAGTCGCCCAAAATTATGCCAGTCGCCGTCAAATGGCCCAAGAAGCAGAGGGGTTATTAGAAGAAGAGGTGGAAGCATTCGATCTGTGGTGGCGTTCCTTGGAAACTGTTCCCACAATTAGTTGTTTACGGACTAAAGTTGAAGGTATTCGGGAACAAGAATTAGAAAAAGCTCTCTCTCGTTTGGGAACGGAATTTGCGGAGAAACATCAAGAAGTTATCGAAGCTTTAACCAGGGGTATTGTTAATAAAATTCTCCATGAACCCATGGTGCAATTACGAGCGCAGCAGGATATTGAAGCTAGAAAACTCTGTCTTCAGTCCTTACAAATGTTGTTCGATTTAGAAATAGAAGAACAGTTCGGGTAAAATCATCCCCACCTTAAAAATAGGGTGGGGATTCTCCTAGAAAATCCCCTCTAACCCCAATTGTGTAAACTTCAACATCAATAGTTATTTTTATCAGGGAAAATAACTAGGAGCAGCCCTTTCAAGGT
>DLXW01000167.1:18174-24799 GCA_003448685.1 Cyanothece sp. UBA12306 | reverse complement strand
AAATTGAGCATACTTTCCGCTTGCACGGTGGCATTGGTCCAGCCTATCCTTCTATTGTAGCATCGGGTTCTAATGCCTGCATACTCCATTATATCGAAAACCATCGTCAGATTGAAGACCATGATTTATTGTTAATTGATGCGGGTTGTTCCTACGGCTATTATAACGGGGATATTACCCGAACTTTTCCCGTTAGTGGTAAGTTTACGGGAGAACAAAAAGCTATTTATGAATTAGTTTTAGAAGCACAATTAACCGCTATTAAATCAGTCCAACCAGGCCAACCTTATAATGAGTTTCATGATATGGCAGTTTGTGTTTTAGTCCAAGGATTAATTGATTTGGGTTTACTTAAAGGGGATTTAGAAGAGATAATTAAGGAGGAAAAATATAAGCCTTTTTATATGCACCGAACTGGTCATTGGTTAGGTTTAGATGTTCATGATGTAGGGGTTTATAAACAAGGAGAAGAAAATTGGCTTCCTTTACAACCTGGCCATGTTTTAACCGTTGAACCTGGAATTTACATCAAACCTGATATTAAACCGGCCGAAGGTCAACCAGAAATACCCGAAAGATGGCGAGGTATTGGTATTCGTATTGAAGATGATATTTTAGTAACAGAAACGGGTAATGAGGTATTAACTTCTGCGGTTCCTAAGATGATTGATGACGTGGTTTTTTAACTTCTAATAACTTTTATCTTAAAATCTAAGTAATTTCAGGAAGATCATGGTTAAAACTATTTCAAAAACCGACATTATCTATCCCAGTTCCGATGGAGAACCCGTGGCCGAAACCTATACCCATCTCTATGCTATTTTAACCACTCTAGAGGTACTAAAACAATATTTATCGGGTCAGCAAGCGACGGTACTTGCTAATCAATTTCTTTATTATAGTCAGGGGTTTCCTCGAATGCGAGTTGCTCCTGATGTTATGATAATCTTTGATGTAGAACCAGGGGGAAGAGATAATTATAAAATTTGGGAAGAAGGACAAATTCCTCAAGTTATCTTTGAGATAACCTCCTCAGGAACTAAAAATCAAGACCTTGAATTTAAGAAAGAAATCTATGAACAATTAGGAGTGACAGAATATTGGTTATTTGACCCCAAAGGGGAATGGATAACCGAAAAACTAAGGGGATATCGGTTGAGAAATAATCTCTACGAATTAATAGAAGATAGTCGAAGTCAACCTTTACAATTACGCTTAGAAATAGAAGGAGAATTAATTGGATTTTATCGAGAAGATACGGGAGAAAAACTGTTGATTCCTACAGAATTAGCTGAAGCATTACAAGAAAAAGAAACCCAATTACAACAAAAAGAAACTCAGTTAGAATGGGAAAAAACGGAAAAAGAAAAAGCTCAACAAAAACTATCTGAGATGGAAGCTTTATTAAAGCAATATCGTCAACAATTTGGAGAATTATAGGAACAAACAAACAAGGAAGTGACCCACTTTAAAAAAAACAGGTTGCTTCGAGTCTAGAAAAGCTAATAATTATTAATTTTTGTAAATTCAACCAATAGAATAGTAAGTAATTTTATTATAAAAATAATTTGGGTCAAAAACCCAGCCTTTTAAAGCGAAATATTTTGGGAATGAGGCTTAAATTCTGTTACAAAAACAAATTATGACTTGGTGACTTCGTTAAATGTTCCTAACCACTGATTATTTTAATACTATCATTGAACTTTGCCAAAACAGTAAAATTGGTAAAAAACTACCCAATGCCCTTTATCTTCATACTAACGCGATCGCTTGTCTTGATCCTATTTTACAAGAATATGAACAACAGGCCCGAGTCACAGAAGAAATAAAACAAGCAACCTTAGTTAAATTTAGTACAGACAAACCCAAAATATCCTACCTATTTTATCCCGATTTTGATCTTGATCCCCATCCAGCTTTAACCTTAAGTATTGTAGTTGATCTGCAAACCCAACAGGCCAATTATTGGAACTATAGTGATAGCAATAACCCCCCCATTCTTCATCGCAAAGAAACCTTTGTCACTCAAGACTATCCCCAATATCAAGAATTTGCACATTTAACCTATGTAGAAGAAGCATTAGGGTTATTAAACTTATCCCGTTCGATTGGAACTCGCTTAGAATGGGAACAACGCTTAAATCGCCATCATCTAATCTTTGAAGGACATTCCTTGGCCTGTTTGCGTCCCCTCAACTCCACTGAAGTCTTACCAGTCCAAATTGAACGTCACAAAGCAGCTATTAAACGAAAAAATCTCTCACGTCCAGTTCGTTTGGCCCTAGAAGCAGGGTTATTTACCCCTGAAACTACCTTTTTTGACTATGGATGCGGTTACGGTGGAGATATTGAACACATCGCTAAAGCAGGATACCAAAGTTCGGGATGGGACCCATATTACCGTGAAGATAGTACCCAAATAGCCGCAGATATTGTCAATTTGGGCTATATCATCAATGTTATCGAAGATTTAGAAGAACGAAGACAAGCCTTAATTCAAGCTTGGCAATTAACCCATCAAGTCTTAATTGTAGCAGCCCAGGTCTTGATTGATGACCGCGATCGCGGTATCGTTGCTTATGGGGATGGCATTATCACCAGTCGTAATACCTTTCAAAAATATTATGAACAAGAAGAATTAAAAAGCTATATTGATCAAGTTCTTAATGTTGAAGCAATTCCAGCAGGTTTAGGTATTTATTTCGTTTTTCGCCACGAAAATCAAGCACAAGCATTTCGTATTTCCCAGGTTCGTTCTCGGTTTTCAACTCCTCGGGTTCAGTCCCAACTAAAAAGGTTTGAAGACTATGAAACTTTATTAACCCCATTAATGGAATTTTTTACCCAAAGAGGAAGACTTCCGGCTAAAGGTGAATTAGTTAATGAGATAGAATTAAAAGAGGAATTTAGAACCTTTCACCAAGCATTTAAGGTGATTTTACAAGTGACTAACCAAGAAGACTGGGATCTAATTACCCAAAAACGCCGTCAAGATTTATTATTATATTTAGCCCTGGGTAAGTTTAGTCATCGTCCCAAAGTTAGGGAATTATCAGAAAATCTTAAACAAGATATTAAAACCTTATTTGGTAGTTATCAAAAAGCTTGTATTTTAGCAGATATGATGCTTTATAATGTGGGAGACCTAGAGAAAATTGCTAGTTTATGTCAAAGTAGTCCCGTTGGTAAAAAGCTAAAAAATTCCCTAGTAATTCATATTAGTGCTTTAGAAAATTTAGAACCCTTACTACGCTTATATGAAGGTTGTGCTAGTAGAACTATAGGACGTTTAGAAGAAGCAAACGTTATTAAATTTTCTTGGCGTAATCCTAAAATATCCTATCTTTTTTATCCAGATTTTGATACTAAAGCTCACCCTACTTTACATACTAGCATGGAAATTGAATTAGGTGATTTAAGGGTTAAATATGGAGAGTTTGCTAATGATTATAATCCTCCTATTTTACATCACAAAGATCTGCTAGTTACTGCTGATTATCCTCTCTATAAAAAATTTGATAAACTAACTCAAAAAGAAAGAAATTGGGGTTTACTCGATGATTTTAAAAAAATTTCTCGTCTCCAGGGATGGCTAAAATGTCTTGAGGATCATTGTGCCATCATTAGAGGACATCAATTACAATGGCGCAAAGATGCTGATCCCGAAAAAATTAAGTTACTTAAAGCCAAAATTAATCAACGAACTAAATCTACGACAAATATCTTGAATTAGTTAAGTTTTGTCAATAATTTAAGATTGATCAGCAATTATTCAAGTAATCTAAGTATGTTCAATAGTTAAAGAAATTGACAATAGATGAATAAATTGCTTTCATGGGTATTTTCTCTGATTTTGGTGGTAGCATCTTGTTATATTACACCAGATTTAGCTCTAGCCCACACTAATGCCAACTTAGCCAACAAATTTACCACTTCCGAGTCTATTCAGATAGCTGCTATATCTTCTGAAATTAATAAAGATTACAATTGCGACGATTTTGCTAATCAAGAAGAAGCTCAAGCTATCTTTGAAGAATACTCTCAAGAAGGCGATATTTTCAACCTTGATCACAATAACAATGGCATTGCTTGTGATAGTCTGCTTACCTCAACTTTTCCTCCTTGTGTAGATGAGAGCAAAGGTTGTAACTGCTCTAACTTCTTAATTCAAGAAGAAGCTCAAGCTGTCTATGATCATTTTCTTGATCAAGGTGATATTTTCGGCCTCGATCGCGATCACGATAATAAGCCTTGTGAAAGCTTACCTAAAGCTCAGCCTATCACTTAACGAAATCACCAAGCCATACTAAGTCCACTTTAGATAGTATAGTATCAAGTTTCAGAGCACCGGAGTACCAGAGAAAAAACGTTACTCTACATAAAATAAGCGAATTTGGTATTATGAAGTGACAAAGTTCCTCGCTACGTTGCGGTGCGAGGAATTTCATATTTAATACTTCCGACTTCTTGATTTATGTTAAGCAGATTGTTACAAAGGAATTGATTGCCCTTATTTTTAATGATTTAGTGTGTCAAAATGTAAGGACAAAAGTTGATTACCTACTTTGTCTAGATTGCGATTGTATGAGAAAAACGTTATGGTGACAGAACCTTCTAATTTAGACTCCAAACGGGACTCGAATACAATTAGTCCCCGAGCGAATAAAACTAAAATAACATCTTGGCCTAGACGTTTGTTGATCTCGGGAGGAGGAATATTGTTCCTGGGACTGGGAACAAGTCTAGTCGGTGGATGGTTTTTTCTACAAAAAAATTTGACACCTTTAGTAGAAAAACAACTAAGCAATTTTTTAAACCGTCCGGTTACTCTCGGTTCATTAGAGTATTTTTCTTTAAATAAAGTCCGTTTCGGACAAAGTACAATCTCAACAACTTCTACCGATCCAGCTCAAGTTTCTATGGTAGCTTTGGATGTAGATTATAATCCTATTAAACTAATTCTAGAACAAAAATTAGAAATTGGGATCACTGCTATTGAACCAAATGTTTATCTCAAGCAAGGACAACAAGGAAATTGGATAATCACAAAATTTGATTCGGTTAAACCCAATAATCCTATTATATTAAAGTCCCTCAGCTTTAAAAACGCTCGAGCTACTTTATTAGCAAATTCTACAACAGGAGAAATTTCTGAACCCGTAAAATTCAGACAGCTATCTGGGACAACGGATTTTATTAATAATAGAAAAAAAATAAAATTTAAGGTAAATGGAAAATTAAATACAGGGGGAACATTTAAAGTTTCTGGTATCACTAAACCTGAAAATCAAGCAACAAACTTATTAGTTCAAGGAAATAGTTTAGGGGTAACAGAAATTGACCATTTAATTGATCTTCCTCTAAAATTCGGAGATGGAAAAATAGATGCTAATCTAGAAGTTGCCTTGAGGCCTGATCAACTCCCAGCATTACAGGGTGTAGCTAATTTATATAAAGTTACTACCAAAATTGCAAATCTTCCTTATCCTCTGCAAAATGAAGGAAATTTACGATTTCGGGGAACAGAAATTAAGTTTGATCAAGTGGCGACTCAGATGGGATCAATAACCGCTATTACCGAAGGAAAAATTGATCTAAAAGATGGTTATAATTTAACAACTAAAACGAACCCAACAGCGATCAAGAAAATAATTAAAACATTCAAACAAAAATCACCTTCTATTCCACTTTTGGGGCAGATTGAAGGGGTATTAAAAATCAAGGGAGAAATTAATAAACCTCATTTTTCTATTAAAGTATCTACCAATAAAATAGCTAAAATTGATCGCGTAAACTTTGAAAAAATCAATGCTGAATTAGAATTAAATAACTCTAATGTATTGATCAAAAATTTCTCTGCTATCCCTAGCTTTGGCGGGAAAATAATTGGTCAGGGTCGACTAAATTTAGGAAATAAAAATAATAATGTTTCACAACATCCTCAATTTGTCCTCGCAATGGAAGGAGAAAATCTAGAAACAATCGAATATAATAAACTTTATCAAGCTTCTTTACCCTTTGATTTAGGAACAGTTTCAGGTGATGTGATTCTTTCAGGAAATATTAATCAACCTCAAACTATTCAAGCAAAAGGAAAAGCTAAATTTACTTTAGATCAAGGAACAATTCAAGCAAATAATTTTACATATAATCAAGGATCTTGGCAAAGTCAAGTAGAAGCATCAGGAGTTGATCTTACTAATTTAGATCTACCGATTTCTCAAAAGATCAACTCAGGGAAGCTAGAGGGTATTTTTAATATCTCTGGAAATTTCAAAGACAATTTGATCCAGGGTATTCAGGCCAGAGGAACAGCTAAAGTTTTATTAAATACAGGAGAAATAATTGCTAATAATTTACAATTAATTGATAATAAATGGCAAACGAACTTAATTATTGATAAAGTTAAATTAAAAGAATTAGTCTCAGGAAATTCTCCAATATTTGAGGGCAATCTCAAGGGAAATATTAACCTTATTGGTACTTTAAAATCAGGAATAAATGATATCCAAGGGATGGGTAAAGCTGAATTAGAAACTAATTCAGGTCAAATTTATGCTAATAATTTACAACTTACTCAAGGAAATTGGTCAACTCAATTAATTACTAAAAATATTGCTACTAA
>DLXW01000167.1:0-17933 GCA_003448685.1 Cyanothece sp. UBA12306 | reverse complement strand
AACTAAAAATATTGCTACTAATAGCTTAATCTTAGGAATACCTAAGAAACTTCAAGGTAAATTAAATAGTAATTTGATAGTATCGGGTAATATAAATAATTCTTTAACCGAAATTAAAGGGCAAGGTAATGGTAAATTAAATTTAGCATCAGGTACCGTAAATATTGAAAAGATTGGATTATCTGGAGGAAAATTTACAACAAATCTTTTGTCTCAAGGAATTAGCTTAAATCAATTTTCTTCAGACTTGAAAGGTAAATTAAATGGAACAATCGCAGTTTCAGGGCCATTAAATAAAATCACACCCGAAACCATAGAAGCTAAGGGAAAATTAAACTTTAGTGAAGGAATAGCTAGTTTAAATCATCCTTTAACTACGATTTTAGCTTGGAATGGCGAAAAATTAACCATTGATCAGGCAACAGCAAAGGGACTATCACTGAAAGGATGGACAGACTTTAATTGGGGTAAATTAATCAAAAATAAAGATAAACTAGCTGCTATTGAGGAATTTGATTTGGAAGTTGCTGTAGAAGGGTTAAACTTAAAATCACTCCCACTACCTTTATCTTCTGAGATCAAACAGTTGAATTATGGAGGGAAAGTAAATTTTGCTGGGGCGATCGCCGGAACGCCTAAACAACCAATAATTGACGGTCAACTATCCTTAATCAACCTTAAGGTCGATAATTTCCAATTTGAATCTTTTTTAGCGGGAAATTTGCAAATTAAGCCACAAAAAGGCATAAAACTAGCTTTGTCTGGAAGAAATGATCAATTAAATTTAGAATTTGATCACCAGTCTCAACCTGTGGCCTTTGACTTAAAACAAGCACGCATGGAAGTTAAAGGAACCCGTGAATCAGAAAAATTCACCCTAGAAGTTGGTAAAATTCCGGTTAATTTATTACAAAACTACTTTTCAGCTTCAAAAGTTAAGATCGACTCCCCCGTCTCCCCGTCTCCCCGTGTTCCCCTCTCCCCATACCTGTCTCACCTTCTTTCCCAACCCCTATTAGGAGATTTATCAGGTAAATTCACCTTAGATGTGAAAACAGGAGTAATCGCTGGTCAGAAAGTTGTCATAGCTAATCCCCAGCTTGGAGCAATCAAAGGGAAGGAATTCACCGGAAATTTCCAATATAACCAAAATAACCTGACCCTCAACGAGGGAAAATTAAACATCAACAACAGTCAATATAATCTCAAGGGAAATTTAAGTTTAACCCCTTCAGGTCCAAGTATTCAGGCTGAAATAGGAATTAATCGAGGTAATATTCAAAATATACTAGAAACTCTCCATATTTTTGAGCTAGAAGACTTAAAAAGGGGATTTAATCCTACTGAATATGCTAAAGCAAAGGATCTTTATGGAGTCAGAAGTCAAGACTCAGCAATTAATAGTTCTTCTGCTGCTACTCCTTCACTTCCTTTAGCAGAAGTGGGAACAAAGAATGCAACTATTAGCGATCGCTTGACTCATTTTGACCAAATCAATACTTGGTTACAGCAACAACAAAAGACCCGCAAAAAAGCCTTACCTTTGCCCAAATTAAAGCAGTTACAGGGAAATTTCAATGGTCAAATTGCCCTGAATTTAACTCCAGAATCCGGCTTAAAAGCTAATTTTGATCTTTTGGGTAAAAACTGGCAATGGGGGGACTTTAATCTGACTCAAATCGCGGCTAAAGGCAATTGGAACCAAGGGATACTAGACCTAGAATCCCTAAATTTACAGCAGAAAACCAGTCAAATTACCTTTACTGGTCGTATTGGAGACCAAAACCAAAAAGGTCAACTACAATTAATCAATATTCCCCTCAATAGCATCTCACAGTTCTGGTCTTTACCAGGAATAGTCGATTTTGGCGGACAACTTAATGCAAATGTAACTTTGTCAGGAAGTCAAAATAGCCCTGAAATTTTAGGAAAACTAGCCATTAATCAGGCAACCATTAATCAAACTAACCTGGACTCTACCCAAGGTCAATTTACTTATCGCAGAGGAAGAGTCAACTTTGCTGCTAGTAGTATTTTGGGTCGTCGAACCGAACCCCTGACCATCAAAGGAAGTTTTCCCTATCAATTACCCTTTGCTAAAGCAGTACAAAATACCAGCGATCGCCTATCTCTCAAGGTTAATGTAGCCAATGAAGGGTTAACACTCTTGGACATCCTGACTGAAGGACAAGTAGCCTGGTTGGGAGGTAAAGGAGAAATCCAAGTTAATGTATCGGGAAGAGTTGATCCTAAACGGGGTATTCCCACCCAACTAAACGCCAATGGGATTGCCCAGGTTGAAAATGCTATCATTGGGGCCAAAATGATTCCTAATGCTCCATTAACCAAGGTTAATGGTCAAATTTTCTTTGATTTAGATCGCCTCAAGGTAGAAAGCTTGAAAGGCCAATTTAGTGGAGGTCAGGTAGCCATCAGGGGTTCTTTACCTCTACTCAAAGCAATACCACAGCAGAATCCCTTAACCATTAATTTCGGCGATTTAGCCCTTAATTTACCCCAACGTTATCAGGGGGGAGCCAAAGGAACGGTTCAAGTGACAGGAACAGTCCTAAAACCACAACTCGGAGGTAATGTAAAGTTATTTGATGGGGAAGTTTTATTAGGAGATCACAACCAAACAAAAAGTAACATTTCTACCACCGCTAAATTCTCCAACCTTGAACTTATTTTAGGGGAAAATATCGCTATCACCCGTCTTCCTCTTTTAAGTTTCTTGGCCACAGGTAGCTTAACCGTTAATGGTAATCTTCATCAACCGCAACCAAAAGGAACTATTACTCTCAAAAACGGTTTAGTCAACTTATTTGCCAGTCAATTACGTTTAGCAGGAGGACAGGGAAATATAGCCGAATTTTCTCCAGATCGTGGACTTGATCCCCATTTAAACGTCAAACTCTATACTTCTGTCACAGAAACAACCCGTAATCGAGTTAATATTGATCCAGCATCTGCCGAAATTAATGAACCTTTTAGCGCGAATACAGATAGTTTGCAAACAGTACGTATTCGCGCTACAGTTAAGGGGCTAGCTAGTGACTTGACCAATGGCATCGAATTAAGCAGTCAACCTAAACGAACTTCTGCTGAAATAGTTACCTTGCTTGGTGGTAGTTTTCTTAATCCTTTAGGACGGGGTGAAACCACCTTGGGATTAGCTAATTTAGCTGGTTCTGCTGTTCTCGGACCCGTTCAAGGAGCAGTTGGGGAGGCGTTGGGTTTAAGTGAGTTTCGCATCTTTCCCACCCAGCTAATTGATGAGCAAGAACGTCTCAATAATTCATCTCTTGGGGTTGCAGCCGAAGCAGGAGTCGATTTAACCAACAAATTATCGGTTTCTCTGCAAAAGATTTTAACCAGCGATCGCCCTCCTCATGTAGGGATTCATTACCGCATTAATGATCGTACTTTAATTCGAGGTTCGAGTAATTTTTCTGATGATAGTCGCGGTAGTATTCAATTTGAACAGCGATTTTAGTGGCTCAATCGTGTAATATTATCTAATTAGTAAAAAAACAAGGTTAATTTATGTTAGATTTAGTAGCTCTTGGTGAATTTTCCCGTAACAATTGTATTGCTATCTGTTCGGTTTTAGTTCCTGCTAATTTACTTGCTACATTAACTACCCTAATTTTTGTTTTGATTAACAAGCCCAAAAATCAAAAGCGAGTTTCTGTAATTATTGCTATTAGTTTAGCTATTATTCTTTCTCTTCATGTTGCAAGTTGGTGGGTAATTGGTATAGTTAAAGCACAAACATTTATTTTATTATCATTGTCAATTATTTGTTTAGTATTAAATTGCTGGGCTATAGTACAAAAGAGAAATTGGTTCCCCATAGTTTCTCGTCAAATAAAATGGCTAAACTTGGGTATTTAATTGTTTAAACTCTTAACTACCCTTGATATTAAAACTGATTTTGAACAAGCTCAACGTCAAAACTTTATTATATAATTTAGATTTCGTTTGGGCTTTATTTTTGTTTAAATTATCAGTAGCCAACTAATTTTTATCAAGGCCTAATAATAAAGTTCTTTTCAATGCTTCAGCTTGTTGAGAGTTGGTAATTTTAGCCGATAAGATCTCAATTAGTTGCTGACATGATAGCTCAGATTTGGATTGACCCAATAAAGCTTGTTTAACCATCATATTAGCCATGGGTCCAACATAACCAGCTAATTCTTGTTTACAAAATTCAATAAAATTATCATTGAGAGGAACAGGGATAGTAAGTTTTTCTGGTAAAACAGAAGCATCAACAACATTTTTAGACTTAACATTAGTCAATCTTTTCTCAATAGGCTCTATATCCTTGCTTTTGAGTCCTAAAATTTGCTGTAATTGTTTTAAATTTAAACGACTCTGAGCATTAATTGAACCATGTTCAGCCATTACTTGAGATAATGTTTCCTCATAATTCTGTAATTTTTTTTGATAATTACGATAAAATCTTAAAGTTGCTTGTTCAACAATTAGGGCATCTTTGGGAGTAATACCTAATAGGGATTGTTGTTTTTTTAAGTAAATATAATTATCAGGAGCAATTTTTCCATCACTTATCAAGCGTTCAATTTCTTGACGATAAAGTTGTTTTGGATTATCGCGAGAAACTTTTGCTAGTAAAATTTTATAACTTTCTTTAAAAGCATAGATTTGAGGCATAACAGTAGGAGCAATTTCTTTAACTTTCTCTTGAGCATACTCATGCCACTCTTCTACTGCTATCATCTCATCACGATCACCATCAGCCATTCCCGTTTCAAGACCCTCAATTAGATAATCAGTATAAATTGATAACCCATCTTCTTTGTGTTCAAACGAATATTCATGGGAAATATCCGCCGTAAGAATAGCCCGTCCTTCTCCTCCTAATTGAGCTTGAAGATCGACGATTGCTTGATCCGTTCCTAATCCTTGATCAGTAAAAGCGGCACTAAAACAGCAGTCGAAGACAATAACTTGCCGCCTAGATTGACATTGGTTCAAAAGTTCATTAATCAACTCAAAGGAAAAAGTACTAGTTTTAAGACGTTCTTTCGATTGAGGTTTGGTAGTATTAGGAGTCGCAAAATAGAGTTTCCCTTGTTCGTCTTGAACAACATGGCCAGAAAAAAATAAGAAAATTAAATCGTTTTTATCCTTGGTTAAAGATGATATAGCCTGAAAGTCGATCTTGATGCTTGAAGGATCGGGGTTAGATAAAACACCTACCGTTTTAAATGCTCCAATCTCAGAGTCAGACAAGACTCTTTTGAAGGCCTCTATATCCTTAACCGCACTAGGAAGAGGTAAAAGTCCATTTTTGTAATCACTGACTCCAATTAAAAGGGCTACCTTAGACATAATTCCCCAAAATCCTTTGTTAAGTCGTTTTAGTTACACAATCTTAGATAAGATGATGTTGTTGATTAGATAATATCAGCAAATGTTCTTTCCATACGGCGAAAATACCAAATTCCACTGATCAGTAAAACTCCTACTAAACTTAAAGATAACAAAAAACCCAGCCAATAAATCCTTGACTCTCCTCCGATAATTGCCCAACGAAAACCATCGATCACTCCTACCATCGGGTTTAGTGAATAAAGCCAACGCCACTGTTGTGGAACAATACTACTGCTAAAACCTACAGGAGAAATATAGAGACCAAATTGAACTATAAAAGGAACTATATAGCGAAAATCTCGAAATTGAACATTCAAAGCAGATAACCATAAACCCCCTCCCATTGCCGCAGCAAAAGCAATCATGACAAAGATTGGAAGAGTTAAAATCCGCCAACTGGGGACAAAATTATACCAAGCCATCAAAGCCAATAAAATCATCCCTGAAATTAAAAAATCGACAAAACTAACTATGACTGCACTAATAGGAACAACCAAACGGGGAAAATAAACTTTAGCAATTAAATTGGCATTATCAATCAAACTATTACTACATTCACTCAGAGCATTAGCAAAAAATTGCCAAGGTAACATTGCCGCAAAAACTAATATGGGATAGGGCGCACCTTCAGAAGGCAAATTTGCTAATTTACCAAAAACAATGGTAAAAACAATCATCGTTAAAAATGGTCGAATTAACGCCCAAGCAATACCAATGGCCGTTTGTTTATAGCGAACTAGAATATCGCGCCAAGCTAAAAAATAAAACAATTCTCGGTAACGCCAAATATCTTGCCAGTATTTTTTTTCGGTGCGTCCTGCTTCAATAATCAGTTCTTTACTCATAAGTTTGAAACAATTGTGAATTATGAATGATAAATTATGTATTGTTCCAACTTTTTTAATGCTGTTTCTAAATCATCATTAATAATAGTATGATCAAATTCTTTACTAGCAGTTAGTTCTTCTTTAGCACGTTCAAGACGACGAGTCATCGCTTCTTCAGAATCTGTACCCCGTCCTCTTAAACGATGTTCTAATTCTTCTAGAGAGGGAGGAAGAATAAAAATCCGCAAAGCATCAGGAAAAGTCTGTTTAATTGCCCTAGCTCCTACTATCTCAATTTCTAACAAAACGATGATTCCTTGCTTAATTTTCTCCTCCACTTTGTCGCGGGGAGTTCCGTAATAATTTCCTGCATAGTTAGCCCACTCAAGGAAGGCACTTTGAGCAATCATATCCTCGAATTGGGGGCGACTGACAAAATAATAATCTTGACCTTCAATTTCCCCCAAACGAGGAGAACGAGTCGTAGCGGAGATCGATAAATAAAGATTATTATGGCGTGCAAGCAAGGAACGAACCAGCGTTCCTTTACCAACGCCACTAGGCCCAGTCAATACAATAAGTTTGCCTGATGACATGGGATAATTGACCTTTAGTTACTGTTCGAGTGAGATTCTTTGCTGACGACAAAACGATGAGCAACAGTTTCAGGTTGAATAGCCGATAAAACTATATGACTTGAATCTGTGATGATCACAGCGCGGGTCCGACGACCATAGGTAGCATCTACTAGCTGACCTCGATCGCGCGCATCGGTAATGATTCTTTTAATAGGGGCTGACTCAGGACTGACAATGGCGATAACTCGATTAGCCGAGACAATATTTCCAAACCCAATATTGATCAGTTGTATACTTTCCATAGTGATTTAGCGGCTGTGCCGTGTGAGAAGTTATTAAAAAACTACCATTACTAATGATATCGATAAAAATCCAGACTTACAACGTCAAAACTTATCTAACCAATTATATTTTAGTTTTTTTTCACTTTTTTTCCTAATTTTTGTCGATAATTACCTTGAGTAACTTTTATCGATCTGATAAATATCGATAAAAGTCCATTATGCCTTAAAAATCTAGCAATTGTTGTAACTTTTGCGATAATATCCCTTGTCCGAACTCAGTTAAGGTCTGTTGTCTTAACCAGTCTCCTTGGGTACGTTGATCTTTCCCTTGTAAAATTTCGAGACATCCTTGGGCTACTGCTTCAGAATCCCGATGGGGTACTCGCCATCCTAATTTTCCATCTTGGAGGGGGTCCGCAGAACCATCAGCATCTCCTGACAAGACAGGAAGTCCGCAGGCCATGGCTTCAAGGTAAACAATGCCAAATCCTTCTTGGGAAGGCATAATATAAGCATCAGCTACCCGATAATGGTCAACTAAGTGTTCAGTAGGAATAAATCCCGCAAACACAACTTGTTGAGCAACTCCCAATTCTTGAGCTAATTGCTCCAAGCGAGGGCGATCATCACCGCGGCCAATAATTAGGTACTTTACGTTAGGACACGATTGTGAAATTTTAGGTAATGCCCTAATGGTGACATCTACTCCTTTATAAATGTCCCCTGACCATAACCTGGCCACAGTCATTAACACTTTAACACGATTTAATTCGTATTTTTCAACTAATTTGGCGGGTTTTTCCCCTGGAGTGAATTGATCGCCATCTACAACACAAGGTAAAATCTTAATCTTGGTTGGGTCAATCTTGTTTGACTGGGATAGACGATCGCCACTGTAACGGCTAATTGTCCAAATAGCTTCAGCTTCTTGTAATGCTTGGCGTTGCTGTTGCGGTAGGGTTTGCCACACTTCTTTCCCGTAGGTTAATACGGTGTAGGGAATGCCCAAAGGTCGGCAAAAAAAGTAAACTAAAGGGGCTAAATTAATATGACCACAAAAAATCCTTTGAGGACGATATTTAACTAAATATATGAGGAGAGACACCGCTAATTTTACTCTTCCTTGCCAAGGGGGTAGGGTTTTAAGGTAGTGAAATTTGATTGATTCTGTTGTCAAGGTATTTTGACAATCTGAGCCATCTCGAAGCAAGAAAATATCGGTTATGGGGGGAGTAGGCGATCGCTCAACTAAAGAAATATAAGCCTTCAAAACATCTTTAACATAAGCTTGAATACCTCCTTCTTGAGAGAATATTTCCAAAAAGACAAAAGCATAATGACGATTAGGTGGTAAGTTCATGATGGAGAAATCAAAAAACCTAGGTGTTAGAATTATTGTCTAAACAATTACAAATATTCGTCAATGCTCATAACACAAGAAACCCTCTTGGGTAAGTCTTTAGAGGAATTAACTCAGTGGGTTCAAGAACAGGGACAACCAGCTTATAGGGGGAAACAACTCTATCAATGGTTATACCAAAAAGGAGTGCGATCGCTCGATGAAATTTCAGTTTTCCCTAAAACCTGGCGTGAACAACTTACTGATTACCCTATTGGTCGCTCTAATATTGAGTATCGCACAATTGCCCCTGATGCGACTCGCAAATATCTTTTAGGTCTCGAAGATGGGTTAATTATTGAAGCGGTAGGTATTCCCACTGCTAAACGCCTTACAGTTTGCGTTTCTTCCCAAGTTGGCTGTCCTATGGCCTGCGATTTTTGTGCCACAGGAAAAGGAGGCTATCAACGTCATCTTAAAGCTCATGAAATTGTTGATCAAGTATTAACGGTTCAAGAAGATTTTCAGCGACGGGTTAGTCATGTAGTTTTCATGGGAATGGGGGAACCATTACTGAATTTAGAAGAGGTGGTTAAGTCAGTCAAAATTCTTAATCAAGATGTGGGTATTGGACAGCGATCGCTTACTATTTCTACGGTCGGACTTCCCCAAAAAATTATTCAATTAGCCCATCATCGGTTACAAGTTACTTTGGCAGTTAGTCTCCATGCTTCTAATCAAAAATTGCGAGAAAAATTAATTCCTAGTGCCAAACATTATCCCTTAAAACAATTGTTAGCTGACTGTCGAGAATATGTTAAAACCACCAAAAGAAGAATAAGTTTTGAATATGTTTTATTAGGAGGAGTTAATGATTTACCTAACCATGCGATCGAATTATCTGAACTATTACGAGGATTTCAAAGTCATGTTAATTTAATTCCCTATAATCCCATTGAGGAAGCAGATTATCAACGCCCCAATCAAGAGCAGATTCAGCAGTTTATTGAAGTTCTTGAACAGCAAAAAGTTGCGGTTAGTGTTCGTTATTCAAGAGGATTAGAAGCTAATGCTGCTTGTGGACAATTAAGAGCATCTCAAGGTTTAAAAAGTTAAAAATTAGCAATTAAATTTCGACTTTTAAAACCAATAGACTAAGGTCATCAAATACCTTTTGTTGTCCAATATATTTCATCAGATCATTGATGACTTTTTCTTGGATTTTACTAGCAGAATATTGCCAGTTAACACTAATGAGTTTACATAATCTTTCAACTCCATATTGATCTTTATTAATATTCTTAGCTTCTGTAATGCCATCAGTATAGAGAACAAAACCATCCCCAGGCTTTAATGTAACTACCATCGTATCAATGAAATTATCAATTTTATTATCTAAACCAATAGGAAAGCCTAAATTAATGGTATCAATACGTTCAATTATACCTCCATTACGGACAATAATAACTTCTTCATGTTGACCACTAATTGTTAGTGTTCCTTCGCAATAATTAAGAATAGTAAGGGTTAAATTTTTTTCCGATTCCATGCGCTGAACATTCTTATAAATAGTTTGATTTATTGTAGTTAGAAATTTCACTGAATCCCTTTCTCTAATCTCTTTTAGGGTGCGAACAGCTGCTTGAGTCATAATCATTAAAATACCGCTTTCTAGTCCATGGCCCGTTACATCACCGATCCCAATTGTGACGATTCCATCGAGATAGAGTACATCATAATAATCTCCCCCTACTTCATTAGCTGGATTCATAAATCCAACAATATCTAATCCTTCAATAACATTAAGTTCCTCTGATTTAGGAAGAATTAAATTCTGCATTTTGCGGACTATATTAAGTTCAGAATTTAAGCGAAAATTATCTTCTTCTAGTTCTTGATTAAGATTTTTAATATTTTCATTAGCTTCAGAGAGTTGAATCGCTAAATTATGACTCTCATTTTTTGCTTGTTGAATTTCTTGAATATAATTATTGATGGAAATAATAGCTGGATGAAATGTAAAAACACCTTGTAAAACCAATATAATTATAGTTACAATTAACAGATAAAACTCAAGACTTTTAATATTATTTACTTTCTCTAAACTTTCTTTGTCATATTGAAAAACAATCTGATTCATTCCCTTAAGAAAAGAGTCTTCATGTTGCAGAATTATTTTAATTAAAGGTAAATATTTTTCATTATGTTCTAGATCATCAGCAATCGCTATGGCCAATAATTTCTCAGTAGATTCAACCATTATTTGATGATGAGGTTCAATCTCAGCAAACATCTTAGTAACTGTTTCACTATTAATATTGGATAAACCTAATTCTAGATTACCAAATTGTAAAGCTTCATGGGAGCTAGACCAAAGATGAAGTGCTTCTTGAATTTCTTTGATTCTTTGCTGACGCATTTTAAGATTAGTTTCTAGATAAAAAGCTAAAGCAGCTTTAGTCAATTTCTGACTTAACATACGTTGGCGGCCAGCAATATTAATAATTCGTGAATCATGAGCAAGATTACTGATAACTTTGTCAACCAGAAGATTACCAACAACTGATAACAATCCAATGGTACTTAATGCAACTAAATATAGTATAGTTAAACGTCGAGTTGGGGATAAATATATTTTCATTTCTACAACGAGAAAAGGATTCAAACGGGAACTAGAATTAACCCTTTGTTAATCTTAATATATTTAACACCTATTGCATCTATTATTATTGTATGGCATTTCTCGCAACGAGTGAGGTATAACTTCTTCCTAAAACTAGAAAACCCTGTACAGTTTGGCTGAGAAACTCACAACGCAGTCTCATTAATAGGAGAACTATTATACATATCATAAAATAATGCTAAGATAACAACTTAGAATATCTAAATACTATTGATTATGAGTGACACAATTTTTACCAAAATTATTAATCGAGAAATTCCTGCTAATATAGTTTATGAGGATGATCTAGCTTTAGCATTTAAAGATATTAATCCTCAAGCACCGGTTCATATTTTAGTAATTCCTAAAAAGCCTATTGTAAACTTAAATAATGCTACTGAACAAGAGCAAACTTTATTAGGACATCTATTACTAACAGTTAAAAAAGTTGCTCAACAAGAAGGATTAGATAATGGTTACCGAGTAGTTATCAATAATGGTGAAGATGGTGGACAAACTGTATACCATCTTCACTTACACATTCTCGGTGGTCGTCAGATGAATTGGCCACCAGGTTAAACAGTGTTTTTTTAAGGTGGGTAATTCCCACCTCGTTGTTTGTTAAAAAGCATCTAAATCGATAGCTTTTGAACCGCCAAACTTCAACTGTTGTAAAACTTTTTCTAGTTGAATCCAGACCAAGGCAGCAATAAAAATCGTCAAGGGTAAAGAAATAGCGTAAGATATCCAGGGGTTAAGGAGGAAAATATCTAACCCTGATGAGAGAAAAACACATATTCCGACACAAATTCCCAGAAATGGTAACTCTAAACCAGAGTTTTTCAGAATTTGATCGGCTGGTTTTTTCAACCAGTCTTTTACCTTAGTTTTCAAAATAGCTTCAAAAGCAAAACCACAGGTAAGTCCAATAAATAGGCCAACAAAGAGCAAAAAATAAGGGGGTTGGGGCAAATAATACATACTGCTTCAGTCACCAATTATTTTGGTTAGGAATTAACTATTGATTAATTTAGCCTAGTTTGATTGTTTTAGGAACAATAGCAGCCACTCCAACAGTGGACAGTTCTCGAAAAACATTCAGGGCAGCATCTAATAAGTTTTGCGGTTTCAATTCATCACTAATTAATGACCAAATCCGTTCAACTTCTTCTGTATGTAATCGATCATCTTCGGTTAATGCCAATAATAACTGACGACGGAGATAATGACCTTCATCTGATAATAGATATTGTAATCCCAATTGGGCTGTTGGTAACAAATCAAATTGTTGATCAGAACGGGCAATAGCAATCATATTTTCTAGTCTTTGCCATTGGAATTTCCCGTCTTTTAAAAGGACATCCAATAACCTACGTCGTAGTTGGGGTGATTCTCCCGTCAGTAATCTTCTCGAAACATAAGGATAAGCTACTTCCACAATTTTGAAGTCAGGATCAAGACTGAGGGCTAATCCTTCTTGGGTAATTAAAGAACGGATAATCAAGGCAAATTTAGCAGGAACACGGAAGGGATATTCATACATTAATTCCGAAAAATCATCGGTAATAGTTTTGAAGTTAAAATCTCCAACACTTTGACCCAGAGCATTCCCCAAGACTTTTTCTAAAGCCGGAATAATTGGGGTAATATCTGTTTGAGGGGTTAAAAATCCTAGGGCAACAAAGTCCTTTGCTAAAGCGAGATAATCTTTATTAATCAGTTGAACAACCGAACTAGCGATGGTTTCTTTTGTCTCTTCTTCAAGCTGATCCATCATGCCAAAATCAATATAGGCCATCTTTCCATCAAGGGTGGCAAATAAATTTCCTGGATGGGGATCTGCATGAAAAAATCCATGTTCTAGTAGTTGTTGTAACCCTGATGTAACACCAATTTTGACAATATTATAAGGATCGAGACCTGCGGCTTTAATATTATCTGTATCAGTTAACTTAAAGCCATTAATCCACTCTAGAGTTAGGACTCGATGACTGCTATATTGCCAATAAATACAAGGAACTTTAACTTCTGGATTATCGCGAAAGTTTGCAGCAAACTTTTCGGCATTTCGTCCTTCATTAATGTAGTCGATCTCTTCAAAAAGTTTAATCCCAAATTCATCAATAATTAAGGTGAGATCATGCCCTAAATTAAGAGGTAGTAAACCGCCAAATTGACAAGCTGCCCACCGCATTAAAAATAGATCAAGAGTGAGTGTAGGACGTAAATTAGGACGCTGAACTTTAACAGCGACTTCTTCTGAGGTATGTAAAACAGCCCGATAAACTTGCCCTAAACTCGCAGCAGCTACAGGATGGGGGGAAATTTCTCGATAAGCTTCATTAATAGAACAGCCGAGGGATTGTTCAATAATGGTAAAAGCTTGATCATTATCAAAGGGTGGAAGTTGATCTTGCAGTTTGATTAATTCATGGAGAAAATCTGGTCGAATTAAATCGGGTCTTGTAGAAAGTGCTTGACCAACTTTAATAAAAGTAGGGCCTAGACGAGTGAGAATTTGTCTTAATTCGGCGGCACATTTGTTTTGCTGAGTTAGATCGCCATTGATCCATTTTTCCCACTGAAGATGGATCACAAACCAAACAAAAAACCAAATAATGGTGATTGCTCGCCAAATAACTTTCCAAGGCCGTACTCGATAATAACGAGCTATGGCTCTAGGGTCATAACGCCGGATTTCTCTGATGTCTGAACTGGGGTCAGAGGGGTCTTGATGTTGCCAATTCACAAGCTAAACTCATGCCTCTCAACGCAAAGGATAAAAAAAGTTGATGTTAAACAATGGTATACAAAAATACAAATATCTTAACTTTAGATTATCGCTGATTTTTTCCTTTTGTGCAATATGAAAAATCAAGATCAAGATTTATTGGCATCTATTTTGCCATCTCGAAACCGGATAATACGCTGACAGTGACTAGCTACTTCTGATTCGTGAGTTACTGTAATAACGGTTATACCTGTATGATGTAGTTCTTCAAAAATGGCTAAAATTTCTTGTGTAGTTTGGGAATCAAGGGCTCCGGTAGGTTCATCGGCCAAGAGTAATACCGGATTATTAACAATAGCCCGGGCTATAGCTACCCGTTGTTGTTGTCCCCCAGAAAGTTGATTAGGTCTATTATGAAGGCGATTACCTAATCCTACTCTTTCGAGGGCAATTTTAGCGCGATCGCGTCTTTCCTGGGAAGGTACACCAGCATAAATCATTGGTAAGACCACGTTTTCTAAGGCACTCATCTGGGGTAAAAGATGAAATTGTTGAAAAACAAAGCCAATTTTGCTGTTACGAATAATGGCTAATTCTGACTCAGGAAGGGCTGATACATCTAAATTTTCCAGATAGTATCGTCCTGAAGTAGGGCGATCTAGACAACCGATAATATTCATGAGGGTTGATTTACCAGACCCAGATGCACCCATAATCGCACAAGATTCTCCTCTAGCTATGGTTACATTAATATTATTGAGAGCGTGTACTTTAGTATTATCAATGCCGTATATTTTAGAAATCTCTTCTAAACGAATGATAATAGGATGATATTTAGGTTTTTGATTCGATGATGTCAACGCATTTCCTGTAATAGATAGACTTTCGGAGGTCAAATCGATTTTTGATTTTTTATTTTTGATTGTCCCCTGCTTAAAAAACAGGGGCTTGCGGATTTTGGATTTTTGATTTTGGATTCATGATTATAGGATTCTCTCCTGGTTTGGATTTTCCCCTGCTTGAAAGACTTGGGGAACCTGTTTTTAATCCAAAAGCAGCATTAATGAAAAAGATGGGAGTGAGCAGTACCACAGCTAGATTATATTATACTATAAGAAGCTCACAAGTTTTTGCGACAGAACCTTCAATAGTTATTTAAAATCTGATTAAATCAGTCATGAAAACTATTTTTAGTATAGTAGTAATTTTTTTCTCAACTATTATTTCTCCCCTCATTGCTATACCTACAGCTACAGGAGAAATTCCCGACAGTTTGAGACCTAAAAGTAAGCCAAGGAAATCTAAACTATTTGGAGTAAGAGCTACAATTTATGGTAGTTTAGATAGCTTTGACAGTCAATTGAGCAACATTTTTACAGTTGGTGGGCAACAATATGAAACATACGATGATACAGAATTTAGTACTCAAAGAAAAAATTTTCAACAAGGGGATTGTGTTAAATTAGAATATCATTATGAGACAGGATATATTTTAGATATTAAAGTAGTTTCTCAAAAAAATTGTTCAAACTCTAAACAACTTTTTTCTCTGTGGGATGCCAAAGTTGAGAAAATTCCGAAAGATTTACTAGGAACTTGGATCATCAATGGTGAAAAGTTTAAGACTAATAAAAAAACCCGTTTTTATAATGAACCAATTGATATGTTTTCTTGTGTTGATGTAAAATATGTTTCTCAAAGCAAGTTAATTAAAAAAATCAAAAAAGAATCAAGACGCAAATGTTATTGGTACTAAATAATATTCTTTAACATAATTATTTTTTAAAGCATCTATGGTCCCATAAATTTTCTTTTTCTACTGGAGAAACCTTTCCATCTAGATCAGTTTCTTGACTGAGGTAATAGATACTGAATCTTTCAAGTTTTTGATCTCCTTCATTCTGACTATTCCAACTACTACAAAGATATTTACCATAATAAAGACGATGTTTTTTATATTTTCTGTTATCAAGACGAGTTAAATATTTGCGCCATCTCATGTTTTTAAATGCAGCAGACTGGAGATCGGGTTTATCCCAATTAATAGACTTTCCTGGTCGAAATACATCAATCTCTGTACCATCTTTAAGTTGGCCAGCAATAACATACCATTCAGTGCTGTTATCAGGAGTAGAAAACATACTCCATTTTTGCGTTAAATCTAAAGCAGATAATATTTCTTTCATGGGTTGAGGAATTGTTACTTTTGAAGCATCAATTGTTCTGATATTCCATAAACAAATCAATACAACCAAAAATAAAGTAATAATGTTTGTTAACCAAGAGTAATTTACCTTGATTGGACGAAACTTTAAATACTTACCACTTACCTCATTAACCCAAGATTGATTTTTCAATAACTTAAATATTTTTATTCCTAAAAGTCTTAGGGGATAACATTTTAAAATAGGGACTAAAACTTTAGACAGGTAGGATAAACGACAAAGATAAATAATTGCTTTGATGTTTGAGTATTGATTTCCTTTTTGATCAACAATAAACCAAGTTGTACCCGCTTCTAGCTCTGTCTCAGATTCTAGATCATTTTGATATGATAGTATGGGAATCTCTGATAAAAAGAGAAAAGTACAAAGTATATGTAGATATTTTTTACAGTTTTTGCGTTCTTGGTTGTAGTGAATTGTTAACTTTTGACCGTGAGGATTCTTGAGTTTTTTATCGATTCTTTCCCAGAAATCACTTGGCAAGAATGCTAACCATGCTGTTGCTCCTATTAGGGGAAATAAACCGATTCTAAATACCATCCCAAAGCTAAGGTGCAATGAGATAAAAAGGAAAATTGCTAGATAACGAAAAAGATAATTTTTTAAAGGGATAAATAGTAAAAAAGGACCTAATAATTCAAACCAAATAGTTACAAATGTAAAAGCCACCAATAAAGTTGTAAAATTACGTAAAAATGCTCCCAAAGGAGTTATTAAAAAATCAGGACTTAATGAATTATAAACGGCTATGCCTTGTTGCCAAGTTTCTGAACGAATTTTGAAAAGAGCAGAAAACCAATAAATAAAACAAATTTGTAAGATTAACGCTATGGTTGCTCCTGAAAAAATCCCTTTGGGTAACTTTTTAGATGATGAATTAAGTGCATTATCTACTGAATAATAAGCTCCCAAGGGTAAGAAAATGCTCCAAAATAAGAGAAGGCGTAACTCTGTATCTCCAGCACTCAATATCATTGTATTTCTGTTTTGTAGAGAGACTAAGAATACCCATGATATGATTGTAATTAAACGAGTTCGATAGCCAATCAGTAATAAAATTGCCAACAACCCAGCCAAACAAAATAGAATAGTTTGGAATAAAACGCTACCATTAATAAAATGAAAAGACCAAAACCATTCGTTAGAAAATTCATTGGTTAATGCGGCTAAGCGAAAAACTCCTGATTCTGTATAATGGGCTTTAATATCTTGAGAGCGATTAAGTAAATCTAGAATAATCAATATAGCTAAAGAAATGCGAAATAGAGCCAAAGAACGTAAATCTAGACTTAATAACTCTTTTGCTTGGAATATTTTTAATTTCCCCAAAAGACCCTGTTTTTGAGATGTTTTGTTTGCTAAATTTAATTTTTGATTTACTTTGAATTTAAACATTTTTCAGCTTTACTAATTTAAAACAATTGGGGTGATCGCTTTGATAAAAGTATTAGGTTTAGTCGAATTAGTATTAGACATAATTACTATACAGACATTATCATAAGGATATAAGGTTAAACGAGCTTTTGTTTTTTCCTGAGAACCATTGTGACCAACATTGAAGCGCACTGTCCTTCGAGCAATAGTAAACCCTAATCCATAATTTGTTAGTTTTCTTTTGTTTGTTATTTGTCTGCTCCATAAAATTCTTTTTTCTCTCTCATTAATCAGGGTTTCATCCATTAATGCACCGCAGAAATTAGCCAAATCCTTTGGGGTTGATATTAACCCACCTCCCGCCATTTTCCAACTTACATCTGTCGAACTATCCCGTCTAATTTGCCCTTGTTCCAGTCGATATCCTACAGTACGATTAGGAATATTTTGCCATTCATAATCTGGCTGTAAAGTTGGTAAATTAACTACATTGTAGAAAGTAAACAAAAT
>DLXW01000306.1:2244-11534 GCA_003448685.1 Cyanothece sp. UBA12306 | reverse complement strand
AGCTTGTTGTCACCCCGTGAGGAGTTTTACTTCTGATTTGGAGACTTCTGCCATACCATAGCAGTTCATTAGGCGGGTTTGAGATCATCTTAATAAGCTCGCCAAACTCCCACTAATACCCCTTGAATAGTAACTTGATCTGTTCTGAGTTCAATCGGTTGATATCGGGGGTTAGAGGGTTGAAGAACTATCATCTCTCCCTCTTGATAAAAGCGTTTTAACGTGGTTCCATGGCCAGGGACAATAGCTGCGACAATTTGCCCTTCTTTCGGCTGCTCATCCCCATAAAGGGAGCGCATAATCACAAAATCTCCTTCGGTGATCAAATCTTCGATCATACTGTCTCCTGTTACCCTTAGAGCATAGCAATTTTTTTGATGGGTAAAATGGCTTAAATCTAGCTTTCCCTGTTCATCGGTAAAAGGTTCTAATAAACCTCCAGCAGCAATCGCTCCTAAAATAGGAATTCCCTTGGGTTTAGGGCGTAAAATCCGAATAGTACGCGCTTTTCCTTCTGTCCAATCGATATAACCTTTGTTTCGTAGTTTTTCCAAACGACTCTGTACAGGTGCTGGAGAGCGCAAATTCATCGCATTCATCATCTGGCGAATGGAAGGAGCGTGTTGACTTTTATCGATATAGTCAACCAGCCAGTCAAATAATTCTTTTTGAGCAGAAGTTAAGGATTCCATTTTGTTGAATTAGAGAGTAAAGTCGGTTTAAACTATCCTTGAGGGGGTAGAAATTTTGAGCCTTTTTTATCGAACATAAGTACTATAATACAACTATTTTAACCAGATCAAGATTCAATTTTTGTATAAAACAGGGGAAACGATGATCCCTCCCTGATTTTTGGGTATACCTGTTTGAATAAATCCTAACTTCTGATAAATGGGTAGGGCATAATCGCTGGAATTGGCGGTAATATCCCCTGAAATTTGAGTTTTTACGTAATTAAATAAAGCTTTACCAATTTTTCGTCCCCGATATTTTTTCTTAACAAAATAAAGAAAAATATGATTTTCTCGATTAATTTCTAATACTCCAACTAATTCGCTATTGATTTTGTATAACCAGATTTTAGATCCTACAGATATTCTTTTTGAAAGAGAATCATAAGAAATAAAATGAAGAAAATTATCGTGACCTTGGGCTGTTATTTTAGTTATATTCTCTCTTTTAAAAATAGTTTTAATCAACTGATTAATTTCCAATAAATCCTGGTTATTTGCTAATCTGATTTGCTCCATTGTTCCTTCGATATTCTTTCGTCTAATCTTCTTTAATTAAATTTTAATTACCAGTCATCTTCTTCTAAAAGAGCTTGCTGTTGAAGAGGTTCTTGTTGAATAGTTTCTCTTGTTATTTCCAACTGTTCTTCTTCCCAACTATCTGTTAAGGGTTCGACAATTTTAGCAATAGCATCTTTGACAAAACCTTTAATAAATTCATCTTTGCGACTGAGTTGAAACTGTCGCTGTACGACTTCTGTAATTCCCCCATCTCCCCAATCTTGATCATGACGGAAATATTCAATAAAACTTTTACCAGCAATGCGGGTTAAATAAGCAGCTGTTACACCTTGAATTGCTTTACCTATTAGGTAAGTTGCTATATTTAATTGTAAGGCTTTACTTAACAAATCTATTGCTCCTTTAACTACCCCCAAACTCACTAAAGTTTTACCCAAAGAAAAAGCCAATTCTTTACCGCGATCACTATTCAATTCGCAGCCATAAACTTGTCCAATTTCTATCACCATTTGAGCATTAACTGCTGCTGTTGCTAACATATCAACCACCGGTAAAGGAGTAACAGCAATAACCCCTGCCCCAATCCACTGATAACGATCAATAATTTTATCAGCTTTTCGCTGTCTTTGACGATCAATAATTTTTCTTGCTTCTTCCCCTAAACGTTGGGATTGCAATAAAATATTATCAGCAATTAAATCTTCTCCTTCTGCTCTTAATACTACAGCTAGACGTTTAAGTAAGGGTATAATTTCGGGTTCTGCTGTTATAATTCCCCCTGTTTCTAAGGCAAAGTTATGAGGGTTAGCTGCAATTAAAATAACATCAGAATCCCTAATCAAATCTTTAACTCTTGCTTGTAATTTTTGTTTTATAATTGTTTGTTCTTCCTCGGTATAAAGGTCAATCTTATTCAAAATCAGCAAAGATCTTTTACCAATTTTTGCTAAAGCTTGTAGAGGTTCATACTCTGATTGACGTAAATCATTATCAACCACAAATAATAATAAATCTGCCTCTGTCGCTAACTTTCTTGCCAACTGTTCTCTTTGAGTTCCTGCGATACCAGATTCGAGAATACCTGGAGTATCTGTAATCAAAATTTCCTGTGATACTCCAGGCAATTTTAAACGATGGATTTCACCAATTTGTGTAGTTCCCATAGTAGACTCTACATTACCTACTATTTCACCAATCAAAGCATTTACTAAAGAAGTTTTACCCGATGATCCTGTTCCAAAAACTACAACTTTGAGTTCTCCTTTAACTAAATTAGCTTCAATTTCATGGGAACGACTTAATAAAGCTTGTCGATTAACTTTATCTTGAATTTGTTGCACTTGACGGCGTACAGCTTTTAAGTTTTCTTGAGCAGCTTCTGTTTTTTGTTCAGGAAGTTTGAAGTTTAGGTTACGGCGGTGTTGAGGACGAGTTTTGCGAAATGTATTTGATTTTACTTGATTAAAATAATAAATAAAAGCATAAATAAGTAGTCCTAAAAGACCAATAATAAGAATAATCAGAAAATTAGCTAATAAAGGAGCAGTAAAAGAAACTTGAATATAGAGACGATAAATAGAATTGATCAGCCAAATAATTAGTCCTAAAATAAGACTAAAACCAATGACGATGATTAACAAACGCGACAATGGCATGAAATTCAGTTAATAGTTAATAGTTAATAGTTAATAGTTAATAGTTAATAGATGGTGTAATTTAGATTTAGGATAGATTTATGTTAACACAAACATAATAAGTTATCGGGATTGATGAGGGGCTGTGGGCTAAACTATTTTTGCCCTTCAACGGCCCCGTACTTCCCTAATTTTAGCTAGTATTTTGTCGAAAAATATAGCGAGGTACTTTTTCCGACATTCAGTTAACTACATCTATTCACTACTCATTATTGATTACTCAACTATCTAACTTAGATAGAATGTCTTCAATCAGTTTTTGTTTAGTGATTGCTCCTTCATGGGAAGCTAAAAGTTTTTGATCTTTGAACAACCTAAGAGCAGGAACCCCTTCTACTTTACATTTAGATGTCGCTTCTGGATTAGGATCGACTTCTAATTTTACTACTTTGAGGCGATCGCTGTAGGTTTGGGCGATGGAATTGACTGAAGGAGACACTAATTGACATGGCCCACACCAGGAAGCCCAAAAATAAACTAAAACTGGTTGATCGGTCTTAAAAACTTCTTGTTCAAATTGGCTATCTGTAATTTCGAGAACACTACTCATAATTTAGCAATCGGCGATCATTATAATTCAGTTATCAGTTATCTAGGTTACAGGGTGATTCATTATTTTGCTTGTGTTTAAAGAGGAATTGTTGACAAAAGAAGTTGGGAATTCCCCTTATTGAGTAGCTCACAAACCTCCTAGTTAGGATTGCGGGGGAGCTTCGAAGACCGGAGCATGGGGGAAAGGATATGGGATAAAAATCTATAATTAGTAATTATAGTTGTTGATTTTTAGGGATTTTATAGATTTTAAAATTTTTATCTACTCTAAAATAGCTTAAACCTTAAATGGGGCAAGGACGGAATCAGGAAAAAAGAAATATTGAGCAAAAAATTCTGGCTCCTGACTCCTTAACCCCGAAGGAACTATAAAATTATGCCCCTAAAACACTTCCCTGATTGACACTCTATCAATCACCCATCATAAATAAGTTACTTTGTGATCACCCTAGAGATTATCAAGTTGTTTACGTAACTCGTCCAACTCCGCATCGACTACCGTATCCTTAGACGAAGATGGGTTGGTAGAAGCTTCAGGTAATTGAGCAGGTTCAGCAGCACCACTAATTTGTGCTTTCAGCATGGCTAATTCATCATCTACCCCACTTCCCGATTCTAATTGAGCAAATTGTTGTTCAAGCCCATAACTACCTAATTCTCCTGCCGCTTGGGAACGAGCTTCTATATCGAGTACTTTAGAATCCATACGTTCAAAAGCTGCCATTGAACCACTGGTATTAATTCCTCCTAAGGTTTGCTGAATTTCTTCATTAGCCTTAGCTGCTTTAGCACGAGCAATCAGCATATTTTTCTTAGTCTTGGCTTCAGAAATTTTGCTTTCTAGTGCCACCAAATTGCGTCTTAGAGTATCAACTTGAGCTGTTTGCTGCTCAAGTTGTTGTTTCGAGGTAGCGGCTGTCTCGGCATAGGTTTTTTTGCGAACTAGAGCTTCTCTGGCTAAACTTTCATCTCCTTTAGACAGAGCAAGTTTTGCCCGTTGTTCCCATTTGTTGGCTTCTGAGATATCTTGATTATATCTTTGTTCAGTACGCTTTTGTTCTGCAATGGCACGAGCGACTGCTTGGCGAACTTGCACCAAGTCTTCCCCCATATCCTCAATAGTCTGTTCTAAAACTTTTTCGGGGTCTTCTGCTTTGCTGACGAGATCGTTTAGATTAGCTCGGACAACTCGGCTTAGGCGATCAAATAATCCCATGATGCTGTTTATCCTGTATTTTATAGATTGTAACTCTTGTGTATCAAGGTTTCTAGGCTTGAAGTAAATCTGTCAGCCTAATTTACTTAGGATTTACTTCATTTAATACTATTGTCCTAATGGTTAGTACCTCATTGATACTTCAATCAACTTCAACTATACCTTAATAATCAAAAAAAATAGAAAACCAAATCCTCTTTGACTATATTTTTATGAACTATGCTTACTTAATTATCACAAATATTTGTTATCTTTGCTCCTCATCTAAAATTTTTCTTTGCTGCAAATGCTCAAGTTGTTTAATTTGTCGAGGCAATTGAGTAGGGGCAATTTTATTTTGGGTATTTTGCATTTCTAAACGAGTTTTATTATTGAATCCTAGAGAACTAGGTGAACTATCTGTTTGTTCTTTTTTGACTTGTTCTAATAACATTTGACGCACTTTTTCATCCTGAGAAACTTCTGGATTATTTGAAGGGGGATAAATTTCAATTTTTGGTTTAGAGGTTTGATTATTATTTAAAGGAGGATAGATTTCAATTTTTGGTTTAGGGGCTTGATTATTATTAGATTGCGATAGATTTCAATTTTTGGTTTAGGGGCTTGATTATTATTAGATTGCGATAGATTTGGTGATTTATCTTCAGCTATTGACTGATTGTTTGATAGAGTTGAAGGTACTGACTGTTGTTGAATATTAACAGGTACAACTGCTCTAGGAACTCTAACCGGAGCAAGTGGTTTATTGATAGCCTTCTCAGGAACAGCAACGGTTACGAGATTAGGAGTAACTCTATGGGATGATATAGTTTGAGGTTGCAGAGAAGGAGGTAATAAAGCTTGAGTTAGGTTAGAGGATGTCTGAGGAACATTTAGCTGTTTAGGAGAAACAGCATTTTTTTGAGGAGTTGAGGATACCGATGTTTGACTGGTTTGAGACGTTAAGGTACTTAGAGCATTTAAGGGAACAGACTCTGAAGATAGTTGAGCTAAATTTAATCCCTCAGCAATGGATAAATTATTAGAAGAGATTTCTGGGGGTAGATTTTCTAGAGAATTTAAGTCTTCGGTTAAATTTCTAGAATTGTACAACTGTACCCCAGTTAACAATAGATTAGCAACAATTAATAGAGCCAGACTACTAATTGTCCAAGGAGTGCTCAGGTATTCCAACCAACTTGGAACAGAATTGACACTCTGTCCTAAAAAATCGTCTGATAGAGTTAGAGATTCCAAGATTAGCTCATCATTGGTTTGAGAAGATAGAGGTTGATGAATTAAACTGACAACAGATTCTGTAGTTTCTGATGAATTAGAAGTATCCGTATCGTTTGATTTTTCTGCTGAAGTTTGAGCAATAATTTCGGCTTCTATCGTTTCTTGTTTGTGATTTTGCTGAGGTATTACAGTATTATCGTTTTTATGACTATATTGTTCAGATAGATTAGAACTTTTTAATTGAGCCATGATAATTTTAAAAATCCGCTTAAATAATTGACCGTTTTAATTTATCGTCCAGTTTAACAACAAACAAAAATTAATGACCTTTAAATCTCTTAATAACTTACTCAAGGTAATTGAAAACCAGCCTCAATGGTCAGAATATCGACGATATTGCCGTGTTTGTCAATGTTGGGACAAAATTATTGAGCCAAAATTTGCCCGTCATACCCGTCCCCTCTATATCCACAGAAATATACTAGCGGTAGCTACTTCAAGTGCAGTTTGGGCGCAAAATTTAGCTTTAAAACGCTATTCACTGCTTAAAAAACTGAATAGTCAATTATCCTGTGATCAACTAAGCGATCTTCATTTTTCTTCTGCCCAGTGGTATAGTTCTCCACCTCTAACAACAACCACAACTCCTCAATCATCCCATCCGAGTGATCTAAATTTTACTAACCCTGTCTGTGATGATCCCCAAATATCCCCACCCAAAACACCAGAAGAAGCTTTTCAACGCTGGCTCAAAGTTGTCGAAAAGAATTCTCAATTCCTTGAACTATGCCCTCAGTGCCATTGTCCCACACCCCCTGGTGAATTAGAACGTTGGTCTATTTGTATTAATTGTGCTGCTCAAACAAGGTTTAATTAAGTAGACAAACCAAAATAGTGTTTATTTTTGTAAAAAGATTATTAAAATAAAATTAAGAGTCAATGGTTTTGGGGATCACTACAATCTAGATAGAAACACAATTTAACCTTGATTACCAATAATAGGAGTGTATTAGATAATGGACTTTAGAGATTAAACTATCTCTTTTAATATAATCCTTAAATACTTCAGAACTCCCATGAAAACAGCTAATTTTTTGGCTTCTTCTTGCCGCTACTGTCGTTACTACCAAACAGAAGGGCGTAGGGGGGGTATGTGTCAGCAATTGGGTGTCCCAGTTCGATCCCAGTGGAAAGCTTGCAGTTTAGCAGAGCATCCATTCACTACCCATTGGGAAAGTCTGGAAAAAGTTGTTAAATTAGAGAATGCTTTAGTCACAAAATGTCCTGTTGATCGTCAAGAAATTGTGATCTCCCAAGATAATAATTTTGTCGATGGTGAAACAGTTGTTGTTGTTTGATTTTTGTAATTTTCTTGTTGTGATCTACAATCAATTTATTAACTTTTTCCTCATAATTAAGCAATTGCGTCGATTAGCAACGCGAATATATTCTAGATCATCGATACTTTCTTCAATTTCCCATAACTTATTAAGTAGATCAAATGGAGGTCCAATATCCCAAATTTTCATTTCTAAATAATTAGAAAATAAATTAACTTCCAAAATAATTGGCACAGAAGAAGGTAAATTTTGATGGGAATAAATTACGGTATTAGTAAAAGCTTCAGCTAAAGCTAATTTGCATTCCCTCAAAGTTTTGGGAGGTAAATAATCCTGAATAATTTCGGCAAACCAGGCCAAAATTTCCTCTAAAGCTTCAAGTTCAGTTTTAACAGATAACCGAAATTCCTTGAGTATTGATTGATTTGTCACTTTTTTCGCCTATTAAAAAGCACCACTATTTTTGCGAAATATAATGAAGATAGTTTTAAAAATCAGTTGCAGATCATACCAATGGCTCCAATTTTTTTGATAACGCAAATCTAACTTAATCACATCTTCAAAATTGTTCACTCGCGAACGTCCATAGACTTGCCATTCACCTGTCATTCCTGGTTTAACATTCAAACGTTGCCATTGAGGAACTTCATAACGTTCTACTTCATCAGGAGTCGGGGGACGGGTGCCGACTAAACTCATTTCACCTTTAAGAACATTGAAAAATTGAGGGAGTTCATCAAAACTTGTACGGCGTAAAAACCTGCCGAATTTGGTAATTCTCGGGTCATTAGTATTTTTGAAAATTGCTCCTTGAGCTTGATTTTCAATTTTATGTTTTTGGGATTCTGCATCAACACACATGGAACGAAATTTGATAATCATAAATCGTTTTCCCATCCATCCACAACGAACTTGTTTAAAAAATACTGGACCTGGACTATCCCGTTTAATAGCAATGGCAATGGGAATCAATAATATCCCAGTAATCATCAAACCTATCAGACTACCAATAATATCAATCGAACGTTTAATCCAAGAACGAACTGAGGGATGGGTTTTAGGTGGAGGTGCGTTCCTTCTAAAACTTGTGGCCTTTTGTTGAGTATCTAGATTAAAGGTAATAGGAAGAACTTGATCTAACCCCGTCATCGACAAAACTGCCATCACTGGTGGATGAACATTATAGAGAATCAATTTAACATCTTTACTTTTAGCCAATTTAAAATTATGAACTAAAGCCCCTAATCCGCTACTATCGATAAATTGAGTCTGACTAAAATCAATAATTAGTTGTGGGGGAAGAGGACTTTTAGTCAACAATTCATAACCAACCTGTTTAAAAGCCACTGCTTCCAAAATACTCAAATGGGTTGGCATTTGTATCACAGGATAATTGTTGATAATGACAACGGAAAAATCCTCTTCTGGGGTATTAGTAATCATCGACTATCTATCATTGAAGAAATGGACTAGATGCGAGGACGTTTTCCCTCTTGTTGTTGCATTTTAGTCTTAGCCTTACTTGCGCTCCGTCTGAGAGCTTGGAGACGGGCTTCGTATTGTTTTCGTTGACGACGGTTAGGGGTTTGTTCAATTAGGCTTTTAAAAGCACTACCGAGACTTTTATAGGCATTGGGCAAAGAATAACCAAAACGAGTAGCTAAAGTAATGGCTTTTTCATCTGCTTCGAGGGATTCTTTAAGTTTGCGATCGCTGTTATTTTTCTGCCAGAGTCGATAGCCAGAAATACCACAGAGTCCGAGAGCCAACAATAATAATAAACCATCCTGGACCCAAAGTTCCCCCACAGCACCCCCTAAACCAATGGCTAAGGCTGCCATTTCCCATCCTTCTCGGGGAATTGTATCATTTTGAATGCGGGCGACTTCGTGCCAAAAAAGGAGATTGCGCTGATCAATTGCTAGACTTTCCCATTTGGTTAAGTCAATTTGGATTTCTACTTCATCCCTGCCTAATTCTTCACAACGCAGTAAGGGGGGATTAATTTCAGTGCTAG
>DLXW01000306.1:0-2074 GCA_003448685.1 Cyanothece sp. UBA12306 | reverse complement strand
GATTAATTTCAGTGCTACCTTCTACCATGACCCAACTTTGTAATTCTGGGGGTAATAAAGTTTTTAATCGCCTTAGTTCGCTCATTTCCGCCCGAGCAGATGAGGTTGCATAAGATGTCATAGGTTTATTTCTAGTCTAACTACTAATATATTAAAGATGTTATCTTTGATTGTAACGGTTGAGGCATCACTTTCGCTTTTTCCTTAAATACTTCTAGCTTCGTTAACTTTCAGGTAAGACTAGGTTCATCAAAACACCGATAATACTACTCAGACCAATTCCTTGCAGTGCAAATTCTCCTGCTTGAAAACTCATCCCCCCAACTCCAAACACGAGAATTACGGAAATAATCGCTAGATTACGAGGTTTCATGAGATTTTCTCCCCCGGCAACCAAACTTTGGATTCCTACTACTACAATTGTGCCAAACAAAATTACTAGAATCCCCCCCATTACCGGTGCGGGAATTGCCCGTAAAAAAGCACCTAACTTGCCGAAAAAAGAGCAAATAATCGCAGCAATAGCAGCCCAAGTCATAATAGCTGGATTTTTAAGTTTGGTAATTGCTACTGCTCCTGTTACTTCAGAATAGGTCGTATTAGGTGGTCCTCCCAAAATAGCTGCCACAGAAGTAGCTAGTCCATCCCCTAATAAGGTACGATGTAATCCTGGTTGTCGCACATAATCTTGCCCTGTAACCGAACTAATTGCTAAGATATCTCCGATGTGTTCGATGGCAGGAGCGATCGCCACTGGGACAATAAAGAGGATTGCTGGTAAATGAAACTTAGGGAAAGTAAAGGAAGGAACGGCGAACCAGTCAGCTTGAGCTACTGGAGAAAGGTCAACCAGACCTAAGGGGAAAGCCACTAACAAACCAGCTAATAATCCGCTTAAAATCGGTAATAAACGCCAAATTCCTCGAGCAAAGATAGTAGTAATAATGGTCACACTCAAAGCAGTTAAAGAAACTGACAGCGCCATGGCCGCTGAGTAAGACTCTCCCCCTTCAGAAGCCATTTTAACCGCCGTAGGAGCCAAAGCTAAACCGATGACCATAATTACGGGTCCTGTGACACAGGGGGGCAAAATTCGAGAAATAATGCCCGAACCTCGCCAAAAAATCAGTAAACTGAGGATTAAATAAACAACTCCTGCGGTTAAAAGACCCGAAAGAGTTTCTGCTAGACCATATTGACTAATTCCAAGACTCATCGGGGACAAAAAAGCAAAAGAAGATGCCAAGAAAACAGGAATTTTACCTCCTGTTACTATCTGAAAAATCAAAGTACCTACACCAGCAGTAAATAAAGCGACATTGGGATCTAATCCGGCAATAATTGGCACTAAAACCAAGGCACCAAAAGCAACACAAAGCATTTGGATGCCAAAGATTAAATCTCGTATTCGTAATTCATAAATTTTCTGTTGTTCTCTTGGCAACATTCAAAAAACACCAATGGTAAAAATCATTGTCATATTAGTTTCTGAAAAACTTCGTCTTACCCCCAAACTGCTTTATCAGATAAATAGCGAAAAGCATCCTGAGTATCTTCTGGTTGATAGGAGGAAAAAAGATTGGGGGGATAACGATTAATATACTGCTCAAAGACTGAACGGTATAGTTCCATATGGACAGAAGGTAGATGATGTCGTTTTCGGAAATCGGCAATAGGAATAATTGCCGTTACACCAGCTTCATGAACAGAGTTAGCTTCTTTAATTAGCTTACCATCGGGCCCATAAATGGCTGAACCACCACTTCCACCATCAGCAAAAAAACCAGCATTATTGTAAGAAACAGCATTATTGACAATCGCTGTATAAACATTGTTGTACAAAGAAGTAGCTTGGATATCTAGAGGAATAAAACCTCCACTAGCAGTACGGAGGATAATTTCTGCTCCTTTCATCGCCAAAGCTCGAAATAACTCCGGTTCTCTCTGGACTGAGCTAGTAGCAAGGTTGCCAATGGGAGTGCGAGTAACAGGAATCACCGCATCGTGACCATACATCTCGACATATTGGTCAAGAACATCATAAATAGTTGTATTGACATCCTCCCCGCCGTGA
>DLXW01000171.1:13387-17467 GCA_003448685.1 Cyanothece sp. UBA12306 | reverse complement strand
CAATGGGGCTTTGCTCAATGTCATGGTTGAACTGGGACAAGAACCGCAAGCACCTTGTAAACGGAGTTTAACAACAGGGCCGTCAAGTTCTACCAATTCTACGTTACCACCGTCAGACATCAAGTAGGGACGCAGTTCATCTAATACGGTTTCCACGTTATCAGGGGTCAATTCCATTGTTTCCATCGTCAACCTCTCTTGTTCATAATTGAATTGCTGTTATTATCCTAACGCGAAGTCACGGCTTTTTAAACATATTTTGCATCAATTAATTAAAATTGCCTTAGAAAAGAATAAAAATAGGAAAAAAGGGCTATAGCATACAATCACAACAGTATCAATAAAGATTAGTTAAGTTTTAGGTTAACTATTCTATATTGCTTGTGGAGATTTTAATGCTCAAACACATCTTTATATTGCTGGAGATCTAAAGAAACAAAAACAGGAATACAATTAAAACATTGTTGGGTTAATTCCCATCTTTCTTCCCGCTTTAACATGGCAATTAGTTTATTCTTAGCAGTTATTAAATAGCGGACATCATTAGCTGCATAACTTAATTGTGCTTCTGATAAATTAGCTGCATTTCCCCAATCTGAACTTTGGGAACTTTTATCTAATTCAATTCCTTCTAATTCTTGAACTAAACTTTTTAGTCCGTGGGAACCAGTATAAGTACGAGCTAATTTACTAGCAATTTTTGTACAAAAAATTGGTTGGGTTTCAATGGCAAAATGATAACGAAATTGAGCCACATCAAACCGTGCATAATGGAAAATCTTAACAATATTTTCAGCTTCCATTAGCTTTTTTAAATTAGGGGCTTCCGTTTGTCCCCTTTCAATACGAATAGCAGTTACAAAACCACTCGGATCACATAATTGGACTAAACACAGGCGATCTCGCTGAGGAATTAACCCCATAGTCTCCGTATCTACAGCAATATCACTTGCTGCTAAATAGCGCGATAAAGTCTCATCAGATAGATCCCGATCAACCACTTGAAAATTTTCTAGTTGAGGCATTATGTTAAGGTTAACGTTCTAAGACAAAAAGCTGTGTAAAATAATATTCTCCTTCGGCATTTTTAGCAATACCAACCCCTGTTAAATCAAAATTTCCTTCCATTGCTTTACGATGGCCTGGACTATTAATCCAACCTTGGACAGCCGTTGAGACTAAATCAGGATATCCTTTAAGATAGGCTAAATTCTCAGCCACTGATTTATAAGGAATGGTTACCCCAATAGATTTGGCGCGTTGATCAAAGCCATCATGACTAAACTCGGCTGTTTTATTAGCCATATCCTGACTATGAAGTCTGGCCACATAACTAATTTGATTATTCATCTTTAGGACTGGTAGATTTTTAGACCGACGATATTCATTAACTCGTTGGTGGATTTTTTGTTCTAAAGAAGTTAGGGAGTTTTGGCCTAATTGAGAGCCTTTAGCTCTTTCTAATAGTATATCTCTATTGGCCCAAGGTAAGGGATCTTTGGCAGAATCTAAATTAGGTTGTTGGGTAATTAAAGAGGGATTTTCTTTGATTAAAATTTGGGTAAAATAATATTTTCCTTCTTCATTTTTAGCCACACCGATTCCTATGGTATCGAAGTCTCCTTCAATATTTTTGCGATCGCTAGGATTATTTAGCCAAGCTTTTAAAGCTGTTTTGACAGGTTCATTCTCATTGCTATGAACTGTTAAACTTTCTCCTGCTTTTTGATAAGGAACAGAGATACGAATAATATTAAGTCTTGTTTCCAAACCATCATGACTTACCGGAACGACTCCTGAAGCCATTTTTTCACTATGAATTCTTGCTTGTTGACTAATTTGGCGATTTAATTTTAGAGAAGAAAGGCCAAGAGAACGGCGATGTTTATTAATTTTTTGATGGGTAAGTTCTTCAATAGCTTCTAAAAAACTAGGTTCAGTTAAATTGGATGGTGGTTGAATTGGTGGAGAAACATTAGTTAGATAGGGTTCTTCATAGGGGGGTATACTCTCAATGACCTCACAAGCAATTAATCCTCCTATTATTAGAGGAAATCCCATCAGAAGTTTGAAGAAACGATAAGTCATGTTAGTCAATAAATGATAGGCAATATTTAATAGTGTTTACAGGGTTAATAGTCATCTGTTGGATAAACGCTTCATAATGGGTAATGGACTGTATGTATTACGTTAGATGAAAGCGATCGCCTCGACTACAATTACTTATCCTATCGTAGAAACTTTTCACTCGATCCAGGGAGAAGGGGTCTCGATGGGGGTAAGTGCATTTTTTATTAGATTGGCCGGATGTGATGTTCATTGTCCTTGGTGTGATCAAAAGGAATCTTGGACTATTAACCCTTATCCTTCCCAGTCGGTAGAAGTCTTAGGAGAGGCGGCAAAACGTGCTAATCCGGCTCTGGTCATTATTACGGGGGGAGAACCCCTAATGCACAATTTAGACCCCTTGACAGCCCAATTACGGGGGTTAGGTTTGCGGGTTCACTTGGAAACCTCTGGGAGTCATCCGTTGACTGGACAATTCGACTGGGTAACTTTTTCTCCTAAACCTTTTCAGGTTCCCCATGATAGTATTTATCCTGAAGTAGACGAATTAAAAGTAGTAATTGCTACAGAAAAAGATTTACAATGGGCTGAAGAACAAGCAACCAAAGTTCCGCCACAAACTGTTAAATATTTACAACCAGAGTGGAATACTCCCGAAAGTCAACAGTTAATTTATGACTATGTTTTAGGTCATCAGGACTGGCGTATTAGTTTACAAATTCATAAGTTTTTGGGAGTTCGGTAGAATCTTTAAAACAGATAAAACAAAAATTAAAGTGTAACTAATATTACTAATTAATTAAAAATTAATCTAGAAGCGATCGCACAGTAATAATAACTGAAATATAGTCATAGTCAACCAAAAAAGGAATATAACTTCTGACTTGGAGACTTCTGACTTCTAACTTCAGACAACTCCCTTGTTAAGATACTGTTTAAAGAATCAAGGATTAAGAGAATAGGACGCTAGACTAATCGGGGTGTATACCTACGCTTGCATGGAAAAGGCAAAAGGCAAAAGTCTAAATCTGATTAAAATCTGCTGCTTTTCCCGATGTCAACAGGCCAATGCCTCATGCTATAGCAAATGAATACCCTTTTGATAACAACCAAGTAGAGTTGGTAGCAATTATATGACTAAACGTACCTTTGCTGTAATCGGCTTAGCCGTTATGGGAGAAAACCTGGCCCTCAATGTGGAAAGTCGTGGTTTCCCCATTGCTGTGTACAACCGCAGTCGCGAGAAAACAGACAAATTTATGAGTACCAGGGCCGTCGGAAAAGACGTAAAAGCGGCCTATTCCTTAGAAGAATTGGTCCAAATTCTCGAACGTCCCCGTAAAATTCTAGTAATGGTGAAAGCGGGTAGTCCTGTTGATTACGTCATCCAAGACCTCAAACCCCTCCTCGAAGAAGGAGATATGATTATCGATGGGGGTAACTCCCTTTATGAAGATACCGAACGACGTACCCAAGAACTCGAAGCCACTGGACTTGGTTTTGTTGGTATGGGAGTTAGTGGTGGTGAAGAAGGCGCTTTAAAAGGTCCTAGTTTGATGCCTGGAGGCACAGAAACCGCCTACAGAGACCTCGAACCCATTTTAACCAAAATCGCTGCTCAGGTCGATGATGGACCTTGTGTCACCTTTGTGGGACGGGGAGGAGCCGGCCACTACGTGAAAATGGTGCATAATGGCATTGAATATGGCGATATGCAATTAATCGCCGAAGCCTATGACATCATGAAAAATGGTCTAGGTTTGACTAACGAAGAATTACACGAAGTCTTCACGCAATGGAATACCACCGACGAACTCAATTCCTTCTTAATTGAAATTACGGCTGATATCTTCAAATATAAGGAACCAGAAACCGGAAAGCATTTAGTAGACTATATTCTTGACTCCGCTGGACAAAAGGGAACTGGACGCTGGACAGTAGTAAGTTCTCTCGAGTTAGGGGTTCCTATTCCTACTATGTATGCTGCTGTAAATGCGCGGGTGATGTCTTCCT
>DLXW01000171.1:0-13166 GCA_003448685.1 Cyanothece sp. UBA12306 | reverse complement strand
GTGATGTCTTCCTATAAGGATGAACGGGTAGCTGCATCTAAGCAATTAACTGGTCCTACAGCTAAATTTGAAGGGGATGCCAAGGCATTTGTTAATAAAGTGCGCGATGCCTTGTATTGTTCTAAGATGTGTTCCTATGCCCAAGGAATGGCTTTGATTGCTAAGGCTTCAGCAGAATATAATTATGGTGTAAGTCTACCTGACTCGGCTCGTATTTGGAAGGGTGGCTGTATCATTCGTGCAGGTTTCTTAGACAAGATTAAAAAGGCTTTTGTGGATAATCCTACTTTGCCCAATCTGTTGTTAGCTCCTGAGTTTAAACAAAGTATCTTGGATCGTCAAGAGGCTTGGCGTGAAGTTTTAATTTTAGCGAATAAATTGGGTATTCCTGTACCTGCATTTAGTGCTTCTTTGGACTATTTTGATAGTTATCGTCGTGCTAGTTTACCTCAGAATTTGACTCAGGCACAACGGGATTATTTCGGAGCGCATACTTACGAACGTATTGATAAACCCAGAGGTGAATTTATTCACACTGAATGGGCTTCTCAAGCTTAGTTTTTTGCTTTAATTTATCATTGAAAATACCCCATCCATAATCTATTGATTTGGATGGGGGTTCAATTTGTATTCAAAAGCATTAACCTAAAATATTCCTATACCCAAGCTACGAATAAATTAACCAAGTGAATTTTCCTACTCCAAAAATGAAATAAAAAAACATTACTAATATCAATAGAACAATAAAAAATGTAATCGTTAAATAATCATTTTTTCCGAGCAATGATTCATGTAAATAAGTTCGTTTAGAACTACCCGAAAAAGCTTTTGATTGAAGAACAATTTCTAATTTTTGTGACTTAGTCATCGCATTAAGAATTAGAGGAACTGCTACGGTTGAATAAACTTTTACTTTACGAATTAAGCCCATTTTTTCAAGAGCTATACCTCGTAATCTTTGAGCTTCGATAATAGTTTCAATTTCTTCTAATAATAAAGGAAAAAATCGCAAGGTAGAAGAAAATATGAAAACAATTTTGTAAGGAATTTTAGCTCGAACCATTCCCACCACCATTTGATTAATATCAGTAGTAAAAATAGCTAAGGGAATGACTAAGATCATAGTTAAAGTTTTAAAAATAATGTTTAAAGCATAGATGATTCCTTCTAAACTCATAGAAGCTCCACCAACCCAGAACCAAGTTTTCGGGATACTTAACAAAATTGTTAATTTTAATTGTTCTAGGGGAATTGATGTTGCTTGACTAATTAAAGTCTTGACTTGATTAATATTAAAAAATCCCATGGTTATCAATAAGAAAATATAGAAGGGAACCATGATTTTTAAGACCAATCCTAAATACTGTAATCTGATTCCAGCCAATAAACAAGCAGCAGCAACAGATAGGGTAAGCAAACCACCAGTAATAGGACTTTCCCAAACAAAAGCAATAATAGTAATTACTACAATCATTACTAACTTAGTACGAAAATCTAAGCGGGTAAAAATTGAGTCATGTTCAACGGTTTCAAATTTAAACATAGAAGAATAGTTAATAGTTAATAGTTAATAGTTAATGGTTTAAACGAAACAATTAGCTAGTTCCAAAGGAGTTAATAAAGGATAATCTTGTGCAGAAATTTGACCTAGTTTCTGCCCTAATAAAACTGATTGAGGAGGAGTTAGATAGGTAGACTCTAATAACTGGATTTGATGATAAGCTTTGCGAAGAGTAGCATCAAGTAAAATAGTTCCTTGTCCTATTACAATTGCCCGTTGAGCATAGTTTGGCATCAAATACAAATGGTGGGTAATAACAATTATAGTTTTGCCCATTTCGTGTAGCTGACGACTCACTTCTAAAATAGCCATAGAACCTCGATAGTCTTGTCCTGTGGTTGGTTCATCAAAAATAATAATATCAGGTTCCATTGCTAGAATTGCAGCAATTATAATACGAGCGCGATCGCCTTTGGGTAAGGATAAAGGATGGGCGTTACGATGTTCTAATAATCCCATCTCCTTCAGACTTTTATTGACCTCTTCTTCAATTCTTTTGGGAGAATAATTCAAATTTTCTAGGGCAAAACTTACTTCTTTTTCTACCGTCATATTAAAAATTTGGTTGTCTGGATTTTGTGCCACATAACCAATGGAACGGGACAACTCACTAACCGAAATATCTTTAGTATCTCTTTGGCGAATTTTAACCGTTCCCTGGGTAGGAGAAAGAAGGTTTAAAAAGTGTTTAACTAAGGTACTTTTCCCTGCCCCATTCTGACCAACAATTAAAACATATTCCCCTTGATAAATATCTAAAGAAACTCCATGTAATGCCTCTGTGCCATCTTCATAAATATGGGTTAAATTTTGGGCTGAGAGAATAGTTTCTTCCGCAGGTTGACGATAAGTTGGATAGGAGAGTTGGAAGGGAATAATAGGAGTAGATTTTTCTAATGTTTCGAGGGCATTAATTCCTTCTGTGAGGGTGACAGGAATTTGGGGAATGGTAATTCCTTTTTGATTAATATAATAAAAAGTTTGGGCGACTTGGGGAGGACGTAAATCTTGTTTTTGTAGCAGTTCAATTTGGTGATAAATTTGATGGGGAGTACCGATATTTAGTAATTTTCCTGCCGATAAAACAGCGATGCGATCGCTAAATTCGGCCATTTCTTCGGCAGCATGGGATACCATAACAATAGTGACTCCCAATTCTTGGTTTAATTCCTTAACCGTAGCAAAAACTTCTTGGGAACCGATGGGATCTAATTGGGAAGTGGGTTCATCAAGGATCAATAACTTCGGTTGTAACGCTAAAGCAGCAGCGATCGCTAACCTTTGTTTTTGTCCCCCCGACAATTCTTGAGGATGTTTATGTTCAGTTCCTTCAAGTCTGACGGCGGCTAAAACTTGGGGAATACGAGCTAAAATTTCCTCTCTTGCCACACAGAGATTTTCTAAGGCAAAGGCGATCTCATTTTCTACGGAAGTCGAAAGTAATTGGGTTTCGGGATCTTCAAAAACTGCCCCCACATGGCGTGCTAAGGTACTCACAGGATATTTTAAGGTATCGAACCCTGCAACAGTAACATAGCCAAAAAACCGGCCGCCATGAAATTGAGGGACAATACCATTAAGGGTTAAACAAAGAGTAGTTTTTCCTGCACCCGTTGGCCCGATAATGCCTAAAAATTCTCCTTGAGCAATATTTAAGGAAATATTTTTGAGAACTGCTTCAGTAGAATTAGGGTAAAGATAAGAAACATTGTCTAAAGTAGCGATCGCATCCATAGTATGAAGTCACCAAGTCTCCAAGTCAGAAGTTTTCAAGTCACCAAGTAACCAAGTAACCAAGCCTTCCAATTAATATATAGCTTGTTTTGGTTTCATTAAACCAATAGCCCTTAAACCAGAAATCACCCGAATACCAATAAAAGTACCTATTAGAGAACGAACTAAATTTTCTATGGGCATAATGGGAATCAAAAATAACCAGGTTTCTTCAGGCCAATTAAACATATAGTAAGTAATAACAGCAGCGCTTAGATGAGACAGTCCCATAACCATCCAAGTGCCGAAAAATATACCTATGGTAACTAACAAAGGTTTTTGACTATTAATACACTTTGCAATTAAAGAACGGGTGGGTAAAGCGAATAATAAAAGACTTGACCAATTGATAAAAGAACCGGCAAAAATTGTTAAAGGCGAAACACCATTAGACAGGGCATGACGAACATATAAAAATAACTCAATCACAAAAATTAAGGTTAACCCAAACCACCAATATTTTCGACCCTTAGCTATAGACATTGTACCAGCTGTAAAACTTGCTACCATTGCGACCCAAATAGAAATCAAAGGTAGTCCTGCTGTATGGGGTGCCAGAAATACCCCAATTAGGGTACCAATACCACTAGCAACTGCTCCCGCAACTGGACCTAATATCCAACCCACCAAGGGAAAAATGCCCTGACTCATGGGAAATAGTCCCCCTGAACCGAGGGTAATGGAAAAGGGAATAAAGGCTAGAACGGTGACGACTGCAGCTAAAACCACGATGTAATCTAGAGGTGTTCCGTCAAGAGATGCTCCTCCTAAGGTTTTAACTTCTCGTTCTTCACCTTGAGTAACTGTTAAGGGTGACATGGTTTTCTGTTAGTCCTTGATACTGTATTAATAGCTCGAATTAACTGACTATTAAACCTGAGATTACTTTTATAACATAAATTGACCCTGCTGGAAAATCATTAATTATTAATTAATCAACGGTTTCAAGTTGGTTTTTTCCAGAATAAGGTGCAATATTTGATAATTTTGGGCTGAATGAAACCCATCCCGCACTGAAAAAAAGTAGGGTAGCGATCGCACTCAATAATTGTTTATAAGATAATGATAATCTGCCTTGGGGCAAAATAACAATCCCTGTTTTACAAAAGATGACCCCTAGGCGAAAACTTTGATTAGGATTGATAGATTTTTGAGAATTAGATAAGTCGCTCATATTATTACTTAACAAAAAATCATTTAGCATGGCTTACTCTACTGTTGTATCATGAATAATCAGTAATAAAAGGGGGTTTTAGGGTTTTTGAATTGCCCTAGAAAATGGGGCAGTTAGGTTAGTCAAATAGTCCCTAATTGCCCTAATGTTTAGAAAAATAAATAGGTTATAATTAAATGTAAGATAAACAATAATCACCAATAATTTCTTATTGTTATTAATAAATAAAATTGAAGGTTTACTATGAGTAATTACGATAAAGTTAAATCAAGTCAACAAGGAAAAGAAACCATAAAAAATGCTATTAAACAAGAAGGTTTAACACAAGATAAGTTGGCTACTCAAGCAAATATTAGCCTCGATACTCTTAAAAGATTAATCTGGACAAAGGATGTTAAAGACAATATTCCTGCGAGTGTTGATCGATTTGCTGTAGAAAATATTGCTCAGGTATTGAAACTAAAACCGACTGATATTGTTGATCCCAAAGAATGGCAAGGGGATAAATTGTTTAAATACCGACAGAAATTTAATGCGCTTCTCGAAGATAAACAAAGACATTTTGTGGGACGAAAATTCGTTTTTGATGCCATAGATGACTTTATTAATAATCACAATAAAGGCTATTTTACTATTATTGCTAAGCCTGGGGAGGGTAAAAGTAGTATTATTGCTAATTATGTGGATGGGGAAACTCGTTATAAGGTTTATCATAAGAGTTTTGCTGACTTCCTTAATAGTAATGAAATGGTGCAATTAGCAGGAGTTGAAATTACTAATATTCATGGATTAATTGCTGATAGATTATGGCAAGAATTATACGGAGATGATGAGGAATGATCAATAGAAATATAAAGATTTTAAAAATCAACTTTGTTTTAAAGTATCGGTTTAGGTTAAACTAGATTTAGGAGGTAAACAACATGAACACTCAATTAGTTAATTCTTTATCTCAAATTATCCAATCTCTTACTCCAGAAGAAAGAGAACTTTTAAAGCAAAAAGTATGGTCAGAAGATCCTAAAAATACTAATCAAGATTTAGTTAGTATTTCTCTAAGATTAAGCTCAATTATCCCTAATGATGCTGTAGAGAAACTCAAAAAAATTAATACTATTGGTTCTCAAGAAGATTGGCAAGAAATAGCTGATTTATTTGCTCGTAGTTTATTAGATTATCAATATAAAATTGTTACTAAAACCATAACTCAACAGTTTGATTCTCAATGGCTATGTACTTTAGAGAGCGAAGAAGATTTATTAAATGCTGCGGTTGAATTAACCAAAAATGACTAAAAATTTACGCTTTTGTCTTGACCTTAATGTATGGTGTGCTGCCTTATTAGCTGATGCTAAAGGTAGAAAAGATACTGCGTGTCAAAGTTTAGTAGAAATTGTTAGACGAGGTATTTGTTCAGTCGGAAAAGTAGAATTAGTCATTTCTTGGGGAATGTTAAATTGTTTACAATTAGTATTACAAAATCAACCCAAATTATCTGTTTTAAAAGATGATGCAGTTGTTTTTATTGAAATTATTACAACTTATGCTCAATTGAGTCCTCAATTAACATTAGGGGGAACGGGAGTTATTCCTCTTGATGATGATGAAGATAGGCACGTTCTTGAAACGGCGATCGCTGGAAAAGCAACTGTTTTAATAACGGCTAATTTTCAGGACTTTCTAACTAAAGAAGTGCAAACTATTGTCTCTGAACGACATTATATTTATCGTTCTTCTGCTCATTCTTTTCATATTGTCCATCCATTTTATATCATGAGTTGGCTTAATCAAGGTCAAATTCCTGATATTAATCAAGATTTTGATTGAAGGAGTATTAAGTTAACTATGAGTAAATTTATTGATAATTTTAACAACCAAACCCTCGAAAAACAGGAATTGATTTTAAAAGATTTGGCTAAAGTGTTGGCGAAGGATCAACAATTTGAGCGGTTGTGTAAGTTATTGACAGATTTTAATTATCTCCAACTCAAGCTAGATAGATTAGGAGTAGCAGAATTAATTGATGATTATGATTTAGGTCAAAATCATGATAGTTGGCAAGAACTTAGATTAATTCAAAAATCTTTGTATATGTCAGGAGATATTCTCGCTCAAGATACAACCCAATTAGCCAAAGAACTAACACAATTATTAGCTACTTATCAACATCTCTCTCATATCAAAAGGTTTTTAAAAACTACTAAACAATTTTTAAAAACTACTAAACAGTATCAAGATCAACCCTGGTTATGTTTGTTGAGTCCCACTATCTCCTTACCCCTTGCACAACCTTTAATTCGGACTCTTACGGGTCATAGTGATTGGGTTTACTCAGTGACAGTGACACCCGATGGCAAAAAGGTCATTTCTGGGAGTCGGGACAAAACCGTCAAAATCTGGGATTTAGTAACAGGAAATTGTATTGCTACCTTTACTGCTGAAGCTAGTATAACTTGCGTTGCAGTTGCACCCGATGGAGTTTCTATTGTCGCGGGTGATAGTTCAGGAAAGGTGCATTTTTTGCAGTTAATTGGAGGACAAAGGGTTTAATTAAGTCAGAAGTCAGAAATGAAGTATTAACGATTTTTACTTCTTGGTAGAAATTCAAAAATCAGAATATTACTAATTATTGGTTAATTCCATCACAGATACGGCGATCGCCTTCTGAAACTGGGGCGTTAAATTTTAAATAATCCTCAATCCAATCACAGCCATAATGTAATTCATCCACGGATAAAATTGCCTTTACATTCCATAAGGTTAAAATATTTTCTCGACTTCCCACTGCGATTTGTTCCCCATTAGGACTAAACGCCAAAGAACGAATCTTACTTTGATAACCATACAAGGTTTTGATTAATTGGCCATCGAGTCCCCAAAACTTGACGCTACCATCATCACTACCAGAGGCAATCATTTGACCATCGGGGCTAAATTTAACCGCCCAAACCCTCCCTTGATGTCCTCTGAGGGTGGATAAAAGCTGTCCTTGCCAATTCCAAAGTTTAACCGTACCTTCTCGCCCTCCAGAAGCGATTTTACGGCCATTGGGACTAATAGCAACACTTCTGACTGATTCTTCATGGCCCGGCAAAGTTCTAACTAAGGTTCCATCCCGTCGCCAAATTTTGATAGTTTTGTCCACCCCACCAGATACTAAATACTGACCATCAGGACTAAAAACCACCTCTAAAACTCCTCCTGGATGGGCAGAGATATTTTTGAGCAATTTTCCCGTTTTATCCCACAGTTTAATGCTTTGATCGAGACTTCCAGAGGCAATCAACTGACTATCAGGACTAATAGCAACGGTTAAGATCCAATCGGTATGTCCCCTCAACGTCCGCAACGGTTTCCCGTCAGGATGCCATAGTTCAACGGTTTCGTCTCGACTTCCAGAAGCAAAAAAAGTATTATCCCCACTAAAGGCAACAGTAGAAACCCCATCGAGATGTTTTTTGAGAGAAATAACCGAATTTTTCAAGGGATGCCAAATTTTTAGGGTATGATCTCGACTGGCTGAGATAATTTGCTGACCATTGTTGTTAAAAGCAATGCCCCGAACTTCTCCCTGATGTTCTAAAACATCCACCCAAAGGGGTTTATTTGGTTGCCAGAGTTTCACGGTTCCATCCCAACTGGCGGAGGCAACTTGTTTCCCTTGGGGGTCAGTGGCCAAATCTAAAACACCGTCTTGATGTCCATAAATGGTGTATATTAATTCCCCTTCTTTTGACCATACTTTAATCAGTTGATCTTCTCCACTGGACAAAAAGACCTGATCCTGGCGGTGAAATTCTATATCCATCACCGATCCTTGATGGGCGATCCATGTTTTAACTAAGGTTCCATCCTTCAGCCATTTTCTGACGGTTCCATCTTCACTCCCTGAGAGAAAATAGCGATCATCTTCACTCCACTCGATTTCCCAAACGGCGTTATTATGACCTTGGAGAGTATTTAATAATTGTCCCTGTTGACTCCATAGTTTGATGGTTCCATCTTCACTAGCAGAAGCTAAGATATTACCTTGATAATTGAGTTCTACATCATAAATATCTGCACTGTGTCCTGTTAAAGTTCTCAGTAATTTTCCCTCGATACTCCAAATTTGAATGGTGTTACCCGTAGCAGCAATGATGGTTCGATCATCACGACTAAAGATAACATCATACACAGGTGCATCCATCTCCAGGGTGCGAAGTAATTCCCCTTGATCGGTCCATAGTTTAACGGTTTGATCCACACTAGCTGAGGCAATCATCTGATTATTATGGCTAAATTTGGCTTTATACACCCGATTGGTATGGCCAGTGAGGGTTTTGATTAACTTGCCATTTCTCTGCCACAATTTCACGGTTGTATCCCAACTGGCGGTTACAATGGTCTTTCCCTCTGGGCTATAATTAACCCCCCAAACCCCATTTTGATGACCGATCAAACGATTTAATTCTAATGCCCCATAAACAGCTTTTCCTAACGCTTGTTGCACCTCTTGGGTTGTTTGAGTGTCTGTGCTTCCCCATTTCTCTAGTTTTCGTTTAGCAATAATGGCATTAAACAATGCGTCTAACCCTTGGTTGTCGGATAATTGTTCTTGGGAAGAAAGAGCGATCGCCCGTATCTCTTTCAGGGCCGCTTGACGATATTGCTTAACCGCTACCCACACTAAGCCACAGGAAACCAATAAAGCAACACTAATCACCCCAATTAATCGTTTTTGCGCTTTTACTCTGGCTTGGGTTTCTTGTAATCGTTCTGCTTCTAATTTTTGTTGACTTTCACGGCGATCACAGGTTTCGGAGGCGGCTAAAAATTGATAGTCAAGATCACTTAAACGACGATCGAGGGCCCAATGTTTGGCTTCTGCTAAAGCCTTTCCCCGTAACAGTCTGGACTCATCTTGATAGTGAGACTTAACCCATGCTTGCAATAGGGAACCATAAGGACGAAGGCGATCTAATTGTTCATTCACCCAATCCCTATTAAAAACCATTTCGTAGATGGGATTGCGGACTCGTAAGCTAGATCCCCGTTTCTCCACTACCCCTGAGAGTAATAATTCCCGTTGTTCAAAGCCATTATCTAAGGAAATCCGCCCCTGTTGTAAAATTTCAAGATAACAGCCTAAAATACGTCCGGTATTCTTTTCGTTGCGTAACAGGCGATCGCGGATGGTTCGTAGATGTTCGGGTTCGTCTTGAGTTTCCCAATGATCAATAATTTGCGATCGCACCAATCTTTCTATCCACTGGGGTACATTTTCTGGAGTAAGGGAGGGAGGGGTTTGTACGATCACCATTTGACAGAGTTTTTGGGTCAAAAACGGCTGTCCTCCCGTCCAATACAAAATTTCCTCTAAAATGTCTTGTGGATGGCTAAATGACCCCTTGAAACCTCCAATCAGGGGCTTAATTTCATGGGGTTGAAACCCTCTTAATTCAATGGCTGTGCCAATATTAAAGGGGGTGCGATCTTTAGCTTGAATTAACTCAGAGGGGGTGGCGACACCGAATAAAGCAAAGGTGAGACGGTTATAATCTAGATTTTCTGCCCTTTGATTGTAACAAAAGCGAATTAATGCCCAAAAATCGTCCACTGCAAAAGGTAATCCCAAAACACTATCAATCTCATCGATAAAAATGACAATGGGTTGAGAAGGAATTGATGTTAAGAGAATATCTTGTATAAAATGGTCTAAGCGTTGAATGGGCGAGAAATCCGCTTGTTCACTCCACCAAGCTTTTAAATTTACTTTGCCAATGAGGTTAAACCCGCGCCACAATTCCCAAATTAGCCCTTTATACCATTGTATGGGGGTTGTGGTTTCGCTACCAATATTGGTTAAATCCAAAGAAGCACAACGATATCCTTCTTGTTGTAAGCGGTTTTTAATGCGAACCCGAAGGCTAGATTTTCCCATTTGACGGGTATTGAGAACATAGGAAAATTCTCCTTTTAACAAAGCTTGATAGAGTTGGTTGTCTCCGTGACGTACTATATAACTTGGTGCATTAATCCTGAGACTGCCTCCTACTTGATATTCATAGGAAAAATCACTTTGATTCAAATCAGTTTTGACCAACTCTCCAACCAAGCATTTGCATTTATTACAGTCTATCAAGAATCATTATATTTTTACCAGCCATTTTATTGCTAATTTGACCAAAAATTTTGGATAGTTGACTTATCAGAATTATTGCCAAAATACGTTAGTTTCGTCCTTAGTACAAGTCATTTCATTTTTATTTCCTAAGTCATTCATCCAATTAGTCATCTGTTGTTTCCCTCCCTTTCCTTCTAACCAAAATATCGTTACTATACCTATTATTTCTTGTGGTTCGCAGGAAAATTTGCGATCGCCTCCTGGAATGGGTTCTAATGCTTTGATACATGCCCATCCTCCCTTTTCGATCATTTCCTGCCAAATAGTAACATTTTTAGCTTCTACTACTATCATTTTTTTGTCTTGGGTACAACGCCAAATTGTTAATTGTGAGGAGTCATTGGGAAGCTCATTAATATCTGTTGGTTTGTTTTCGATTTCTGGTAGATTAGTCCGACTATTTTGAGCTAAAACTATATTAGGTAAAGCTATTAAATAGCTCATCATAACAGGAAGAAAAATTTGTGAGTTAAGTTTAAAGTTTTTCATAATTATTAACTGTTAATTTATTTTTCTATATGATTAGGAAATTTAAACATATAACCTCGACCACGAACAGTTTTAATTAACTGACAGTCAGGATCATCAATTTTTTTGCGAATTTGACCAATATAAACATCAACTTTGCGATCTGCGCCAATTTCTTGGCTTTCTCCCCAAACATGTTCCAAAATCTCCCCTCTTTTCCAAATTTTATTAGGATGGGTAGCTAGAAAATGTAATAATTCAAATTCTAAAGTAGTTAGGGTAATAACTTCATGATTTAGGATAACTTCCTCGCTTTCTAGATTAATAATTAAATTACCAAAATTTAGTTTGTTTCTTCCCTTATCTAGGGAATTAAATTCCCACTTACTCCGTTTAAGTAAAGCAGTAATTTTAGCCTTAAGAATAGCTAAATTAAATGGTTTTGTCAAATAATCATCTGCGCCTTTGTCAAATCCTTCTAAAATATAATTTGTATCAGTCATACAAGTTAACATCAGTACGAGAGTTCCAGTTTTACGGATTTCTTCACAGAGATTAAAACCACTTTCATCTGGTAAATTAATATCTAAAATTACTAAATCTGGGTTAAGTTTTTGAAAATTTTGGCGGCCTTGCTGAGCACTTTCTGCTGTCTCAATTTGATAGTTGTTGTAACTAAAAAAGCGAGATACAAGCTGGCAAATTGCAGGATCGTCATCGACTATTAAAATTTTGGCAACAGAAGAATTCATGACCATAACTGTTGTAAGATAATTGTGATTAGCAGGTGTTTTGAGCTAAGGCTAAGAATTATCAATAATCAATGAAATTTAAACAAGATTCTCACTTATTGTCCCAGGTTAACTTACCCCTAATCGAGGCTTTAATTACCTCAATTAACCAACAAAATGGGGTTTTTTATGCCCCTGGACATAAAAAAGGCCAAGGTATTTCCCCTGCTTTGGCTAATTTACTCGGAAAAAGAGCTTTTCGTGCTGACTTACCAGAATTACCAGAATTAGACAATTTATTTGCTCCTTCTGGTGTGATCCAAAAAGCTCAGGAATTAGCATCAGAGACATTTGGGGCAGATCGTACTTGGTTTTTGGTAAATGGTTCAACCTGTGGGATTATTGCATCTATTCTAGCAACTTGTGGCCCAGGGGATAAAATCATTTTACCCCGTAATATTCATCAATCAGCGATCGCGGGTTTAATTCTTTCGGGGGCAGTTCCCATTTTTCTTAATCCTGAATATGATCCTAATTGGGATCTTGTCCATAGCATCACTCCAGATGCTCTAGAAAGGGCTTTAATGGAAAATTCTGATGTCAAAGCCGTTCTGATAGTCTATCCTACCTATCACGGCATTTGTGGTGATCTCAGTGCGATCGCTACCATTACCCACCACTATGATATTCCCTTATTAGTTGATGAAGCTCACGGGGGTCATTTTGCATTTCATCCCAATTTACCTGGTTCTGCCCTATCTTTGGGGGCTGATTTAACCGTACAATCGACCCATAAAGTCTTAGGAGCTATGACCCAAGCTTCTATGTTACATCTTCAAGGTAACAGAATTGAACCCCAACGTATTAATCAGGCTTTACAATTAATCGAGTCTAGTAGTCCCAGTTATTTATTGTTAGCATCTTTGGATGGTGCCAGACAACAAATGGCGTTACAAGGGAAAGAATTATTAAGTCAAACTCTTGAATTAGCAACAATAGCAAGACAGGAAATTAGTGAAATTGAGGGATTATCTATTTTAAGTTTAGAACAACCTAAGTTAGGTTTTCAACAATTAGATATTACTCGATTAACAATTAATATTACTTCCTTAGGATTAAGTGGTTTTGAAGTAGATGAACTTCTCCATCAACAATTGGGAGTAACAGCAGAATTACCCATGCTATGTCATTTAGCGTTTATTATTTCTATTGGTAATACAAAAGAGGATATCAAACAACTAATAAAAGCCTTTAAAACCCTAATTTCTAACTTCTCCCTTTCTCCCTCTCTCC
>DLXW01000138.1:33419-33650 GCA_003448685.1 Cyanothece sp. UBA12306 | reverse complement strand
TAACCACCTTGGCGACTGCTATCCCTTAAATATAGGGTTAAGGTTTTATGGTTCCCCAATTTTGACGCGCTTATTTATAAGGTTCCCAAACTTGTCACAAAAATACACAGTCATTAGCTAAATTAATAACTTTTTAATGTTATGCTAATGTTTCCAAGGGGAGTTTAACAAAAGGCTAACTTAATATCTCCAAACAAGTTTATAATACATTATCATAATGTCGTCAGAATA
>DLXW01000138.1:25995-33224 GCA_003448685.1 Cyanothece sp. UBA12306 | reverse complement strand
CCCCATCCGTCTATACGGTGGGGAGTGTCAATCTTGTATCCCATTGATCTTTAGATGTCATAAAAGGTCAGTCTTAAACAATACCTGAGGTAAATCAAAGAAATTGAACTAGAACCCATTAAGCATAAACTTCAATAAAGCTTAAACTCTCACTAGGGAGATAAAAGATAAATTCAAGAGATAAATAATGAAGAGTTTTTGGACAAAATTATCTCCTCAAGTAACTATTTTCCTCATTACTGTTTTTGTTGTCATAACAATTACACTTTATTTTTACTTGATTAAGTTTCAAGGAAATATAACAGGTTTTTTTCGCATTGGTTCAATTTTACCTCTTTCCCCCTATCTTAATCCAGAAACTACTAAAATCTATCCAGGAGAAATTGGTTACGATGGACAGCAATTTCTTAGTTTAGCTTTTGATCCTTTTTTACATAATCGGGAAACTATTGCTGCTTTAGATCACCCTATTTATCGTTATCGTCGAATTTTTTACCCTTTATTGAGTTATTTATTAAGCTTTGGCTATCGTCCCCTAATTCCCTATATGATGGTGGGGATTAATGTTTTGTCAATTATTTTTATTGTGGGGATAACCAGTCTTTATTTTAAACTTAATCAACTTCGTCCATGGCAATCTCTTTTAGTATTATGTATTCCTGGGGTTTGGATGGTTCTTTCTTTGGGAACTGCAGATTTATTGAGTAGTTTATTATTAATTATATCATTTTCTTGTTATAGGTTTGATCAACCTATCGGTACTTCTATCGCGATCGCTTTGGCTTGTTTAACCAGAGAAACTTTAATTTTAATTTGGTTAGCTTTACTAATTGCTAGTATTTTAGAAGGCAAAAAAAGGCAAACTAAACATCTACTATGGGCTTGGATTCCTCCCCTATTATGGACAGCTTATCTTAGTTTTTTGAACTTGCCAGGGGCTGTTAGAGTCAAGGCAAATTTTGGTTATCCTTTTCAAGGAATTTTTGATAAATTTATTTCTTTGATTACGGGAGGATTAAATGGAAGAAATCTTTTTGAAGCTTATTCATTCGGGCTAATTATTGCTATTTTTATCGCTATATTTATTATAACTTATTACTGGGGCAAAAAACATCGAATTATTCAATTTAGTACCCTTCTTTATAGTGCCATGTTCATCATGAGTAGTATGACAATTTTGGGCTATTATTTAGACTATTCTCGAGTTTTCATCGATGTTTATTTTTTGTTATTATTGAGCATTAATATAACTAAATTTCCTTTAAAAACAGGACTTTTATCAGCTTCAGGATTAGTAAGTTTAGCTTTTTTAGCTCTACATTCTTAACTCAATATTTCTAAGTTAATCCATATCTTGATTCTAAATTATAAATTCTGCATTCTTAATTTCGCGTCGCACTATACTTTAAAACTTAACTAATAATCAATTGTTCATACTGATTTCCTAAGCGTTCCCAAGTATAGTTTTCCTCGATAAATTGTCGCCCATTTTTTGATAATTGTTCCCTCAAATTGGGGTCTTCAAAAAGACGACTAATTGCGTTAATATATTGATCTATTGTATTAGCACGTAAAGCTCTTAAAGGAACATCAGAAGTATCAACTTTCATTCCCTCTAAACCGCGATCGCTTGCTACTACAGGCACTCCAGAGGCCATTGCTTCAAGGGTCTTGAATTTCATACCAAATCCTGTCCTTAAAGGGATAACAGCAACGGTAGCTTGATGTAAATATTCTGCCACAGAAGGGACTCTTCCTGTCACTGTAATCCCTGGTTTTTTAGCCAATTCTTGAACTTCTCGAGCAGGTTTTGAACCGACTAATGTTAAAGTAGTATCAGGATATTTTTGTTGTAATAAAGGTAGGACTTCTTGACTAAAAAATACTGCTCCATCGATGTTAACAAAATAATCTAATCCCCCGACAAAAATTAGGTTATGTCCCCCTGGATCTTTGGTACGATAGGGAAAGGTCTCTAAATCTACTCCATTGGCAATGAGGTTAATATTAGCTTGGGGAGCAAATTGTCGCATCTGTTGTTCATCTTCATCGGTAGTAACAACTATATGGGAAAATTTAGATAGGGTGTTTTTTTCATAACGACGTAATAGGGGAAGATAAAGGCGATCGCGTAATGGTTGATCTGAAGTATTGGTTTCTAATTGATTTTTACAGGTTTTATAAACAGAACTATGGATATCAATAATGGTTTTTATTTGTTGTTTCCACTGAGGACGAATATAAATTTCATTGACACTATGTTCGCAGGTAATCACATCGAATTTTTTCGCAGAAACTGCTTGATCAATCCAGTTTTGTATCTCTGGTAAGTAGATATAACGGACATTTGGGGGGGTTCCTTCTAACAAAAATTGACCAAATCGTTTTAGTTTTGACCAAGTTCCTGTTGCTTCTTCGGTAGGACGGGAAAAAATCACTAATTCTTTGACATATTGACGAAGTTGTGCTACTTCTTCATTAGTAACATCATCAGATTTTTGGGTAATTAAAGTTACATCATGGTGTTTAGCAATGGAATTGAGTAAATTAAAGGTTCTTCCTTGGGTTCCCCCTCGCGTTGGTGGATAGGGAAAGGTGACACAAATCATTAAGATCTTCATATAAGCCTATTTTAAGGGTATCCTCCCCCGTTTAACTGCAAGGAGGATATCAAATAATTTTACACCTCACTGCCAAAGATAAATTAAGGCAAACAAAATAATCCAAATAACATCAACAAAGTGCCAAAATAGAGAAGTTGCGGTTACTCCAAAATGGCCACCATTATAATTATCTGGATAGAAGGAACGTCCTAGCATTAAAGTTTGTAAAAGAACCCCTGTTAAAACGTGCAAACCATGAAATCCTGTTAATAGGTAAAACATCCCTCCGAATACTCCAGAGGTAAACCCAAATTCGAGACTATTCCATTCAATAGCTTGTCCAATTAAAAAGTAAGTTCCCATGGCCATCGTCAATAAAAGAAAGAAACGAAAACCCCATAATTGACGACGTTCTAGAAATTGTTCGGCAATATAAATTACGAAACTACTAGAAACTAAAACCACAGTATTAATGGCAGGTTCTTTGATTTCGAGTCCCGTTACTCCAGCAGGTAACCAGTCAATGGCTGTAGTTTTATAAATAATATAACCTGCAAAAAAGCTCAAAAAAATGATACTTTCTGAGAGGAGAAAGACAATAAAGGCAAAGAAACTATTACCCTCTGCATCATGTTCATGGCCATGTTCTCCTATTGTTCCATGTAACTGTTCTGACGAAATTGAACTATCCATTACTAAATTCTCCGAGATGTTAGTCACTAAAATTATTTGATTAACGCTATCTATTAGAAGTTAGGAGTAGCAAATAAAAAGAGAGATCTTTCCTCTTAATCTTAAGTAACTCCTAACTCTTTATTACCTATTCTGTATGGGCAACCATCTGTTCGGGGTTCTCTACTAAGGGATCTGATTTACCATAGCCATAGGGTTCAGCAATAACGATCGGAAGATCTTCAAAATTTTCAATCGTAGGAGGGGAAGATATTAACCACTCTAAACCAATGGCCCGCCAAGGATTACTCGGTGCAATAGGCCCTTGTATCCAAGAACTCACCATATTGACGATAAAGGGTAGTGTGGACATTCCTAATAAAAATGCCCCTAAACTGGCGATAACATTCCAAAATGTGTATTCTGGGTCATAGGAAGCCACCCGACGCAACATTCCTTGTAAACCTAAAGGGTGCATGGGTAAAAAGTTCAAATTAGTTCCAATAAAGGCTAACCAAAAGTGAACTTGACCCCAGCTTTCGTAATACATTCGCCCTGTCATTTTGGGGAACCAATGGTAAATTGCTGCATACATTCCCATAGTTACCGTTCCATAAAGAACGTAATGGAAGTGTCCTACCACAAAATAGGTGTTATTAACATGAATATCCACCGGAACTGATGACAACATAATGCCAGTCACCCCAGCAAAAATAAACATGATTAAAGCACCCAAAGCGAATAGCATGGGGGTATTAAGGCGCAATTTACCGCCCCAAATGGTCCCTACCCAGGCAAACACTTTAATTCCCGTGGGAACCGAAACACACATGGTAGATAACATAAACACCATGCGCATCCATCCAGGAGTTCCACTGGCATACATATGGTGTACCCAAACTAACCCACTAACCGCAGCGATCAGTAAAGAGGAAATGGCAACGACTTTGTAACCAAAGAGGGGTTTACGGGAATAGACAGGAAATATTTCGGAGAAAATGCCAAAGATAGGCAGAATAATCACATAAACCGCAGGATGGGAATAAAACCAGAAATAGTGTTGAAATAAAATCGGGTTTCCTCCAGCAGATGGGTCAAAAAAGCTAGTTCCGACGGATAAATCAAACAGTAACATCACTGCACCTGCGGTAAGGGCAGGAAGACCGAATAATTGGATGATTTGAGCGCTAAAAACCGCCCAGACAAAAATTGGCATCCGAAAGAAAGTCATCCCAGGGGCGCGCATTTTGACAATGGTGGTGACAAAATTTACCGCCCCCATGATTGAAGCAACACCAGAGATAGCGACGGCTAAAATCCAGAGAAATTGCCCTGTGATTAACTGTCCTGTGGGATTTTGTATACTAACTGGAGGATAGGACCACCAACCCGCTTGGGCCGACCCACTGGGGACAAAAAAGCTGGCGATCATTAATATTCCAACTACGGGGACCATCCAAAAGGCGACCGCATTGAGACGAGGAAAGGCCATATCTTTGGCCCCGATCATAATGGGTACTAAATAGTTAGCTAAACCCAATAATGAGGGAAATGTCCACAAAAACAGCATAATTGTGCCGTGCATAGTGAACATTCCGTTATAAAAGGTGCGATCAACTAAATCGGCTTCAGGGGTAATCAATTCTCCCCTAATGACCATAGCAAAGATGCCACCAAGGAGAAAGAAAATAAAGGAAGTAACGAGGTACTGAATACCAATAACTTTGTGATCGGTACTAAAGCTGATGTACCTTTTCCAATCTCTGGCCGATAAGTCTTGATAGCTTTCGGTAATAATAGTGTTATTTTTTACTTGACTTTCTGTCATAGGTTTTTTCCTTTTTTGGGGAGTCAGCAGTGTAATGACTTGTTCAATAACATGGGATTTCTCAACAACAACTTCTGACTGGGAAACTTGAACGAAGCGATATTAGAATTTAGAGTCCTGTTTGTGTCTATTAAGTAAACCTTATGTGGGATAATTCACTACGGGAGGGGCAGCCGGAACAACTGTTGGCCAACCAGTTTGGAAGGTTTTTGTATTTTTTTGAGCATATTCAGACGCTGCCACGTTATTGGCAGGAGTAGGTTTTTGTTTGGCTGCCTCAGCTAACCAGGTTTGATAAGCTTCGGGAGACTCTACTACCACATCCGCTTGCATGGTGGCAAAATAGGTTCCGCTAAATTGGGAGTCCCTTAAACGATAGGTTCCTTCTTTAATGGGGGTAAATTCAAAATCCGTGGTTTCGTTGGGTACAATGTCTTGTTTGACGCGAAAGGCAGGAATGTAGAACCCGTGGATTACATCTTCTGATTGGAGGGCTAAATGAATCCTTTTATTGCTAGGCAGATGTAATTCTGTACTGGTGACGTTGTTCTCTCGATAGCGAAAAATCCAGGCCCATTGTTGAGAGATCACTTCAATCTCTTCTGGGGTTTCTTCTGCGATGACAGCAGGGGTTTGATCATCACCCATAGATAAGTGCATCATTGACATTGGACCACGAATCCCCATTTGAGTGTAAATTTGATAGCTATAACCAGCTAACCAAAAAACCAAAAGAATGGGAATGGCTGTCCAAACAATTTCTAGAGTAACGTTCCCTTCAATATGGGGGCCATCGCTATAATCGTATTTAGCTGCCCTTTGAAAGATGACAGCATAAATCATTACCCCTGTAATCCCTAAAAAGATAAAGGTTCCTAGGGTCACCAAAAAGGCAAATAATTTGTCGATTAAGAGGGATTCAGCCGAAGCTTGGGGGGGAAACCAAGAATAGGATAGTTGTCCCATCCAAAGACTAATCGCTGTTAGAGCGATCGCATAGCCAATCCAAATTAAAATATTACGGGGTTTCATCATTAATTCTAAGTATGGCGAACAATAATAAAAGTGGAGAAAGAATGATTAATAGTTCAAGACTTCAATAACTGAGATTCTTGTCCTAATTTCAACAATTGATCGGCTGTATTATGGACTCCAAATTCGGCAGCAATTTGTGCCCCTAAAGTTCCATGGAGAAACAACAACAACAACATAAAGATTCCCACTCCCAAATAACTCCATTGAACTTGGATGGTTCTTTCTTTACGCCAAATATATCTTTGAAATCCTCTCCAGATCGTCATTCCAATCATGAAAGCTAACAAAAATACTCCCCCGACTCCATGCCACAACATGGTAGTCATGGGATCGAGTCCCCACGCGCTTTTAACATTAGTTAGAGGGTTAGCTAACATCATTTCGTAAAATCCAGCCGCTACGGTAAAAATGGTAATTATCGAAGCTGCTAAGAGGTTATACCAACCGACATCGAAGAAATTACTTCTAATTGCGGGGATAGCAAAAAATTTAAACACAGGTTTTTGAAACCCAAACATTGCCCCCAAGGTATCAAACATAATGGCAATGATGAACAATCCTAAAGTGAGATGGACTAAATTCGGATGAATGGGGATAGCGTAGGGAAGTCCGTTGGGGCCAAGATCGGCTTTCAAGATATCAATTACTTCAGGATTCATTACTGTAAAATTCCCTCCTTAATGGCTTCAACAACAGGTACGGTATGGAGTCCATATACCCACACCAATTCATCTCCGAGATATACTTGAACACCAACAATTGCCACTAAAATTAAGCCTAATCCTAAATAGGGAATGGGCAGTTTTTCAGGGTTCTTTGAACGAATTACATAACGCCATCCTGTGATACCCGCGATAATTCCTGATAAGGACCAACCAATCAGTGTATGAAGATGTAAAACTGGTTCTACCGCTTCGTAGGGTTGGGCTAATCCCGCCTCATATTGACCAAAAATAATGGCAACAAAAATCGAAGCAGTGGCTATTAACATATTCCACCAACTCACTTCATATAAACGGGAATTACGGGTAAAATAACCAATAACATCGCATAAAAAAGCAAACAAAACCATTGCTATGACGAAATGTACA
>DLXW01000138.1:19429-25774 GCA_003448685.1 Cyanothece sp. UBA12306 | reverse complement strand
GGTATCGGGATAGGGTAAATTGTGATCGTTCAAAGGTGGAAGATAATTAAACATAATATTTCTCTAGGCAGATCTTCACCTATCAGTACATTTCTTTAGTCTTTGGTAACAAATATAGGGGATTTCTCCAAAAACATTTGTATATTTTATGACTTTTTAATTAATGGATAAAAACTGTATATTTTGCAACTTTTTAAGATTTTTTTAAGGGAAAAAGTAAAAAATAATTTAACATTTATTTTTTTAAGTATTCATGGCAATTAACCAAGTTTTAAGGCAAATATATGGTTAAAATAGCCAGAATAAAGCTACAATAAAAGAATTAATTAATTTTAATTTATTTCTCATCTGCTATGGAAGCAACAGCGCTTAAAACTTATTCGATTGAAGAGTATGTACAGCAAGAAGAAAAGGCCGACTTTAAAAGCGAGTATATTAACGGACAAATTATTCCAATGACAGGTGGAACAACTAATCATAATCAAATATTAGGAAATATTTACGCGGAATTAAATTTTGCCTTTAAAAAACTCGATTATCGTGTTTACATGAGTGATGTCCGACTTTGGATACCTGGAAAACATATTTTTACCTATCCTGATCTCATGATAATTAAGGGAGAACCTATTTATTATGAAAATCGGCAAGACACTATTATTAATCCCAATTTAATTATTGAAGTTCTATCTCCGTCTACTCAAAATTACGACAAAGACGGAAAATTTTCTGCTTATCGGACAATTAAAACTTTTCAAGAATATGTATTAATCAGTCAAACTCAAGTTCATGGGGAAAAATTTATCAAGACGGGTCCAAAAAAATGGCTCTTTCAAGAATATTATCAAGAAGATCAAGCAATCAACTTAGAATTAAGTAATATTAGTTTAAATTTTGCTGATATTTATCATAAGGTCAATTTTATTTGATAATAACTAGCTCTAATTATAATAAATAGTTCTTGACAATTTCAAGTTGTAAAAAATCATGATATCTTGACAATCGTCGAAAAAATTTAACTTTAAAGACCATTGACCATATTTTGTAATCAAGCAAAATTTTGGCAATCAAACAGTATGAATAGATACTTTAAAATCTTGTCAAATAAATTAGGCTATATAAGTAGGTAGAATTCTAGAGCCTAAGAATTCACCAAAAACTCCCTCAAACCCCAAGCAAATTTTTAGTTATAACAATTACGAATTCAGGTAATAGGACATAAGCTTACAAGTTTGTTTTCGTCCTTGATATTCTCAACTTTTACCTAATTTGTAGCGACTTACTCCTAATATCTTTAAGCTAAAGGAAGACATCAACCTTATGGTTAATCAACTTAACAACAAAGATCTTCATCATGTCGTCATTGTTGGTGGTGGTTTTGGGGGACTTTATGCCGCCCAAAAACTCGCCAATGCCCCTGTCAAAGTCACCTTAATTGATAAACGTAACTTTCATGTTTTTCAGCCCTTACTGTATCAGGTAGCAACAGGAGGACTCTCCCCCGCTGATATTTCTTCTCCCTTGCGTTCACTTTTAAGTAAGAACAAAAATACGGAAGTGCTGATGGGAGAGGTGATGGATATTGATCCTGATCAGCAAACTGTCCAACTGCGCTATAGAGAAATTAAATATGACTCCCTAATTTTGGCTACAGGTGTAACCCATCAATATTTTGGCAATGACTGGGAAGGAAAAGCCCCTGGACTCAAAACCATTGAAAATGCCCTAGAAATTCGTCGTCGGGTATTTATTGCCTTTGAAGCGGCTGAAAAAGAACCAAACCCCCAAAGACGGAAAGATTGGTTAACCTTTGTCTTAGTGGGTGCGGGGCCAGCAGGGGTGGAATTAGCTGGGGCCTTAGCCGAATTAGCCCATGGAACTCTCAAAGAAGATTTCCGCAACATTGACACATCCCAAGCGGAAATCATCCTTTTACAAAGTCCTGACCGTATTTTACCGGTTTATCCCCCCCATCTATCTGCTAAAGCCCAGAAATCCCTAGAAAAATTAGGTGTCACCGTTAAAACTGGAGTTAGAGTCACCGATATTCGAGGTCAAATAGTTACCTACCGTGAAGGTAATCAATTAGAACAAATTCAAGCACGCACCATCCTCTGGACAGCAGGGATGAAAGCGTCTCCCATAGCCAATATCTTAGCTGAACGTACTGATGCTCAACTCGATAAAGCGGGACGGGTTATTGTTGAACCTCATTTTAATCTAGCTAAGTATCCAAATATCTTTGTCATTGGAGATTTAGCCCATTATGAGGATCAAGAGGGCAATCTTTTGCCAGGAATTGCCCCTGTTGCTATGCAAGAAGGTGAATATGTCGCCCGCTATATTCGTAATGGCATTCAACATCGTCCCTTATCTCCTTTCAAATATGTGGACTGGGGTAACTTAGCAGTTATTGGGAAACACCAAGCTGTTGTTGATATGGGTTGGCTAAAATTATCAGGTTTCATGGCTTGGTTTGTTTGGTTATTTATCCACGTCTTCTACCTACTCGAATTTGACAATAAATTAATTGTTATGATTCAGTGGGCTTGGAGTTATTTTACCGAGAGTAAGGGAGCTCGTTTAATTACCACCCCTGGCAAAGATCCCGAAATTAGGCTTGAAGATGATCATGAAACAGTGATTTATCAAGCATCTCTTCAACAAGATCTACAGAAAGTTGCCTCTGAAGTGGCAATTGTAAATTCCCAAAAAGGCAGTGAAGATAATGTAAGTAACCTAAGTTCGACATAAAGATCTTGGTGAATAAACATCATTAATTTTGCCTACATACTTACTTAATTTATCACTAGAGTCTTAATATATTAGGACTCTATTTTTTTTATTTATTTACATAGAGTTTAATAATATCTGTCCAAAGTAAATATCCTTGAAGATTCAAGTGAACTCCATCATTAGTATATTCAGGGTTAAGTTGATTAGATTGCTCAACGAATTTGGAATGTAAGTCTAGATATTGATAGTTAAATTTTGAGGCGATTTTTTTCAATTCTTCGTTAACCGCTAAAATCTGATTATTATCAACATTGATTGAGTATTGCTCATTATTAATAGGTAGAATACTTTGAATATAAACTTGAGTTTTGGGAATTTGAGTTTTAAAAATTGTGAGGATCTGTTGGTAATTAGTAATCAGATCATTCAGGATTTTGTTCTCATTCCAGATATCATTAATCCCAATCATAATGAAGATTTTTTGGGGTTTAGATTCGATAACTTCATTAATTCGATTAAGCACTCCATCAGTAGTATCTCCAGCAATTCCCCTATTAATAATATCACCATTTTTAAGCAGTTCTGACCAGTTACCTTGATCGGTTAAGCTATCTCCTAAAAAGATTATTTCTTGTTCAGAGTTAGGCAGCTGTTGAAAGTATTTAATTTTCGATATATAATTATTAGTTTTGTAGGTTTTTATTCGAGGTTTTGGAGGAGAATTTATTGATTTTTCTTGAGAAGATGGAATTAAAAATGATACTTTACTTTTGACATAACTAATACCTCCTTTTCTAGCAATGAACAAAATTAAGAAAATTAAGCATATGACGTTCAAAGATAAGGATATAGTTAATAGTTTTTGGTTTTTATTGCTCATATAGCAAGATTAATAAGGAATTTTAAAATACTTTATTAACAATAATATAATGTTTACAACTAAAATGTAAACATTGTTAAAATTCAATATAATCTATATTTCATACAACATAAAACAAAAACCCATTCCTCAATCATCTCTCAATTCAAGTATCATCCATCCCTCAAGTTCACCAACCTCCGGTTAAAGTATACCTTAAAATTTAATTAACTGACGAAAATATCCAAAAATATGCGTTAACTTAACTAAAGAAAGGAATGAAGTAGAGGAAAAGACTATGACTGTTGATCAACTCGCATTACTAATAGCATTATTATTTCCAGGTATTTTATTATCTGCGTTAGTCATGGGAAGTTTTGCCAAAGGAGGCTAAATTTAAGCCAGGGAGAACCATGGGACAAGTTAAAGAAGTCAGAAGTCAGAAGTCAGAAATCAGAAATTGATTTTTGTAACGAGTATTTAACCGCGCTTCAAAAACTTTTGGTTACTCAAGAGGTAAGGTTTTAGACTCAATTATTTTGATAAATGACATCTACATCTAAATTAATTTACTGTTTTCTTGTCCCTCTAGTGCTATTTTAAGGTTGACAGGGGTGGAAAAAAACCTTCTACCCTAGAGACTGTCAATTTCCCACTAAAGGGAATCAGTATTAGCTAAATGAGCATCTAGGTTTTTGCGTTGTTCCATCTTACCCAGAAAATATCCAGTCATCATGGCTGAGGCTAAAAGACTAGCTAAATTTTCCCGATCAGTCGTAATTGAAATGTTAAATTCTTCTGACGGTAGCATCCCCACTAATCCTTGCACATTCTGGGTAATTATCTGTCTGATGTCTGGACTTGCAGATTGAGCGATTCTCGATAGGGTTTCTGGATGCTGTTGTTGTAGGTATTGAATCAGGGAGTTTGTATCTTGTTGTGCTGTTTCAGAAGTGAAAAAGTCAAAATTAAAGGCCATCAGAACTCCAATAATGGGGTTTGTCTATCTTCTAATGTTACATAATTACTACTATAACCGCTACTGTGAGAAACAACTAAAAAATTTTTTAGTTAGATTTGAAGTAATGGGTATGATCCTAACCGGTGTTGCCGTTACTGTACTTCAGGAAGTTGATCGATCTCAAAATATTGGTGAAATTTGTCAGTAACCTCTAACCAATAGGATCGGCCATTTTCTTGACGACGTTTACGAATAAAACCCAATTCTACTAATTCCTGAACCTGTTGATACGCGCTACTACCGCGCAGTTCAATTAAATCTGTTTGTAGTATGGGATTTTTTAAGGCGATCGCTGCTAGGGTTCTGAGGTTTCCTGTTCCTAATTCTGCTGGAATTAAATTATCCATTAGATAATCAAAGGAAGAACGCAACTGTAAACTATAACCTTGAGTGGTTTCCACCACTTCTAAAGCACTATCTCGATAAGCATAATCAGACATTAGTTCAATTAAAGCTTCTTGAACCTCATTGATATCACAATTAGTCCATTGAGCGATTTCTGTTAAAGATAGAGGTTGAGCTTTTAAATAAAGAATTGCTTCAATTGTAGTTGCTAATCTCATGGTTGTTGTCATGATGAAAATATTATATATTCAAGTTACAAAAATCTCAAAAACAGTCCCTATTTTTAACTTTAATGGATCGAAGTTAAAATCTTGGTTCAATTATTCTTTTGAGTTTGACCAATTGTTTATTAACTTCGTTATTAATCTTACATTTTTTAGTATAATTTTAGAGTAAAATAGTTGGCAAAAATTCTAGTTACTGGATAAAATCCATCAGCAACCCATGATTGAATCGGATAGCAATTCTACTCAAGCTAGAAATATTCGCACTTGTGAAATTAATCCTAACCATTGGTATGTAGTAGCCTCTACTAAAGAAATAACCGATAGACCATTGGGAGTCATAGTTTGGTATCATTCCATTGTAATCTATAGGGATACTCTCGGAAAAATCCATGCTTTAGAAGATCGCTGTCCCCATCGTCAAGTTAAACTGAGTGCGGGCAAAGTTGTAGAAGATAATTTAGAATGTGCTTATCATGGATGGCAATTTAACCCCCAAGGAAAATGCCAGTCAATTCCCTATTTAACGGACAAGCAACAACTGCCCAATTGCCAGATTTATTCTTATCCTGTTCAAGAATCAGACGGATTTATTTGGCTATTTTTAGGGGATAAAAATCTCTTGAATAATAACTCAATAAATCCCTTAAAAATTCCAGAATGGCAACATCTTAATTATATTGCTACTGTTTCGACCATCGAATGTAAGGGTCATTTTTCTTTTCTCATTGAAAATTTGATGGATATGTACCACGGACATTTACATAATAATTATCAACCTTGGGCTAATGCAAAATTAGAAAAAATATCAGCTAATGAACAAAAAATAGACGCTATTTATGAAGCAGAAAGTTATTATAAAATTGATCGTATTTGGTCAATTTCTCAGTTATTTTTTCCCTGGTTACGTAGAGTGTATCAACAACCTTTAAAAGTAAGTTATCTTTATCCCCATTGGGTTTCAAACTTAGGGGAATATTTCACAATATATTGCTTGTTTTGTCCTGTTAATCGAACTTATACCCGCGCCTATTTAATTCATTTTACCTCCTTAAATGCTTTTTGGCGACTCCATAAATTACCGGTTTGGTTTCGGCAATTTATTAAAAATAGCTTATTTGGTTCAGCACAAAAAATGTTAGATGGTTTAGTTAAACAAGACA
>DLXW01000138.1:0-19265 GCA_003448685.1 Cyanothece sp. UBA12306 | reverse complement strand
ATGGTTTAGTTAAACAAGATGTTATGATGATCGAACAGGAACAAAAAGTTTACTCAGAAAAAGGTCAACAGCCAATTTATGAAATAAATCCAACCATTAGTCAAGTGCAAAAAATAATTAAAAATCAAGCAAAATAATTAAAGAAGAATTTTAAAGTCATTTAATATAATCAACCTTTTGAATTGAACGGTATAGCTTTTATTCGATAATTAATTAATACTTTAATTAGAGAATAAAACAAAGAAAATAAACTATAATTAATGAAAAATCATGAAGAATGAATAATTTAATGAAAACTGCTATTACCCCCAGCTTAATTTCCCCTCAATTATCCTCACAAGAACTAGAGTTAGATCGTCCTTTGAAATTAGGAGTTCTAGCATCAGGTAGTGGGACTAATTTTGAGTCCATTGTTCAAGCAATAAATCAGGGCAAACTTAAAGCTGAAATTCCCATATTAATCTATAATAATCCTAAAGCCAAAGTCCAAGAAAGAGCCCAAAGGTTGAACGTTTTAGCAAAATTACTAAATCATCGAGAATTTAAACAACGGGAAGACTTAGATCGAGCCATTGTCGAAACTTTTCGTGAACATCAAGTAGAATGGGTGATTATGGCGGGTTGGATGCGAATTGTCACCCCTGTTTTGTTAGAAGCTTATCCTAACCACGTAATTAATATTCATCCTAGTTTATTACCTAGTTTTAAAGGAATTAGGGCGATTGAACAAGCCTTAGCTTCCCAAGTAAAGATTACAGGATGTACTGTCCATATTGCTAGTTTAGAAGTCGATAGCGGACCGATTTTATTACAAGCAGCAGTCCCCATCTTAGCTGATGATACCCCAGAAACTTTACACGCTCGCATTCAACTGCAAGAACATATAATTTTTCCCCAAGCAATTGCATTAGCTGCTAAAGCACAGAGGAATAACCTAAAGACATGATTGACTCCCCAGATTTTATCCTGTTGACACAACATGGATGGACCGATACAAATCAAGGAATCATCCAACTAGCAAAAGCATTAGGAACGGCCAAAACTCAGATTATTGCACCTAATTTTGGTTGGTTAAAAACTTGGAGTAAAGTCGAAGATATTCGAGAAATAATTGAACAACAAGCAACGGAAATAATTACTAATTATCCTGATATTCCTTGGCGAATAATTTGCTATTCTTTAGGGGGATTAATGTGGCTAGAATTTGTTCATAGCCATCCAGAATTATGGACAAAAATTAACTCTATTGTTTTCATTGGTTGTCCTGTTAATGGGACTGCTTCCTTTGGCATACTTGACCCTGAAAATCTAGAAATTGCGGCTTATTTACTGAAAAGTCGCCAAGACATGGCAGAAAAAATCGCCCATGCTATTCCTAGTTTAGTGATTGCCGGAGATCTCGGCAATGGAACCGATGGAACTATCAGAATTAAAGAAACTCAAATTCCTTCGGCGAAATCAGTTTGCTTACCTGGATTTTCCCATGCAAACTTAAAAAATGAACCCCAAGTTATTGATGCGATCGAACAATTTTGGTATATAATTCCCCTTCCTATTAGTCAAGAAAAAGATTTAACAACCCAATTAATTGAACGTTTAAGTTCTATTCCTGGAATGACACCGACACAAAACAATGATTTTGAGCGATCGCAAATTTATTTAATGTTCCAAGATGGCAAAACCATTCGTATTTGGAAAAATCCCCTCAATGTTCTTTTTGTCTTTTTGGCTGATCGGGAAAAAAAATGTTTATATTCAGGATGTGTCGGTTGGATACACGCTCAAGAATTACAAGAAAGTTTAGAAACCATTCATCAAGATTATTATGAGTTAGTGATTCATGGACTTGATTAATGCAGCAATATTTAGGGTCTGCTGAATAAGTCTTTTAGCAGGGAGCAGGGAGCAGGGAGCAGGGAGCAGCTGCTTTAACCCATGTATCAGATAAAAAGTGTAAGGGTATAATTCCCTCAAACCCTAATCTTCATTCAAAACTCTTGCACTTTTCTTGTCAAAAAAAGGGGCAAAACCCTTATCCAGACTGCTTTGTAGTATTTATTCAGTAAGCCCTATTTAGGGGAAATATCGCCAAAAATTATCAAGGTTTATCGGAGCCATTTATTAATAATTGTTCTCGATGGTGAATACTAGACAAAGCCACTTCCCAGGGAAAGGTAAAAGACTCAAAAGATTGAGGAGAAATGCGATCTTTATCTAAATCGACTACCACTAATTCTAACATTTCTAGTAATTTACTGCGAACTTGATATAATTCCTTGATATCTTGAGTTTCTTGAATTTTTTTAATTAAGATTAAAAGTTCCAAATTATAAAAATCTGCTCGATTTTTTTGTTTCCCTTGTAACCACATCCGAAACTGCCAAATACTCGAAATCAAAAGCACAGTCACAGAAACCCCTAAACCAATAGGTTCAGCATATTCTACAATAAAAGTCGGTTTACCTTGATCGTAATAGGCATTGGCTCCCTGATGAAAAGAAAATCCCCAATGTCGATACAATTGGGGTTCGGGGATCATAGCTGCTGGGGTAAATTCTTCCGCTAAATCATTGCGCGCTTCATTGAGAATTCGAGTAAGTTCAAAAATAAGTTCTTGATCAATCTTCTCACGAGTAACCAAAATCGCCCTCACCCCAACCCCAGATAAATCTTGGGGAGGGATAGGAATAGCTCCATGATAGGCACCCTTAGGAATTTCTCCTTTTTCCAAAGCTGGCAGTTTTAATTTTAAAGCAGAAGCTTGATCAATGGGAATAATCTCTAATTGAGGGTTTTGCAGTAATTTTGTAACAGAAGGATTTCCTAAAGCTAAAACGCGAAACATAGCATCAACTTTCCCCTCACTTAAAGCTTGATGTGCTTTAGTTGGTGATAGAGGGATGGCTGTCAATTCCGTTTCATCAATTTGATAATGGTGACTCAGTACCCAAAAAAGCTGGTAAGAACCGCTATTTTCTGGCATCAGAGCAATGCGTTTTCCTTCTAAGTCACCAACTTTGGTAATTCCTGAGTCTTTTCTAACAATCAGATGAAACATTTCGGGAAATAGAAAGCTAACCGCTTTGATGTCAGGAGTTACAGTTGTATCACTTTGGATAATTGCTAAATCCGCTTTTTTTTCTGCTAGTAACTCCAAATTTTCTACTGCCCCATTGCTCTGTATTACCTTAATCCGAAAATGGGGTTTATGTTTAGCCACCACTTTAGCTAAAGTTTCACCAAAGGCATAATATTGACCGGTTTTTCCCCCAGTAGCTAAAGTTAAGGTAGAAGTATAATAGCGATCTTGGAACCAAGCCACGGAAAATATCCCCACCATAACTAGACTTCCGACAACAATGGAGAGGGTAGCTTTTTTCAACATAGGGATAACTTACCTTAATTAGTTTAACTTTTATCATTATCAAACAATAAAACCTATCGCCAAAATAGCAATTTTTTTATCTTACCTTTGAAAGTAACAACAGATATTAATCCCCAATTTATTTCTAAATTCAGCAAGGCAGCTTTTATCTTGATATTGTTCGAGACTATGAGACAATAGATTTGCTTCATCCTAATCAATTTAGATTGAAGACCAAGATATTTAAGCCTGTAAGATTACTTTAAGATGGAGAGCCTGAGATGCCAAACAAGTATTCGTTAGGATTCATTAGTAACTCTCGATCAGATGGAGAAATGCGTGTACCAATTTGGTGGGAGCATTTAACTGAGAACAAACTGAATCACCCTCTGATTAAAGAATACATTTTTGAGGAAAATTTTGGGGCTAGTGCTTTTGGAGGAGCAGCAGATGAGTTCCTCATTAGCGAAGGTTACCGAGTAGTTGATCGGTTAAGTCTGCTACGTTTGAGTGACATCGTCATTTCCCTCAAACCACAAGATGAGTGGAATTATATGAAACCTGGAAGTACACTTATTGGTTGGTTTAATCATCTTGAATCTTTTCCTCCACCTTCATCAGCAATTAGATTTTTAGATCTCGAAGCTATCAAAATCTTGGCTCAAGGGCGATCGCAAAAACTACTTTATCGGAATGCCTTCGTTGCTGGTGAATGTGGAGTTGTTCAAACTTTAGAAATATTAAGCCAAATAGCTCCTTTTTCTCCTGCTATTTTGGGGAAAAACCGTTTAGCTGTAGTTTTAGGCTACGGAAATCTAGGACAAGGAGCAGTGACAGAGTTAATTAGACAAAATTTTGAAAATATTGTTGTCTTTACTCAGCGTCAAGCGGCTACTATTGAGAATAAGTTTCCAGAGGTTGATTACCGACAGATGGAGTACGATTTGGAGACTGTCTACGCTTGTGACTCCAAAGGGGTTAAACGCTCCTTGATTACAGATATCCTTCCCGATGCAGACATTATTGTCAATGGGACTTTACCATCCTCATCTCAGCCAGATTGGACATTTGTTCCCGATAATCAGTTTAGCCAACTCAAACAAAATATGGCATATCTTGATCCTGTCCACAAAGTTGGACACGGTGCCAGCTTTGCTCAGATTACGCCACTCAGAGAACCAATTAAGCCAATACATCGGTTAAATCACTGCATTTGGTATAACGGTTGTAATGCCATGCCAGCCTATCGGCCAACTTATGCTTCGATCATCATCTCACAACACATCATAACTTACCTCGATTACTTGCTCAAAGCAGTTGAGAATGCTACTGAGGTTTTGCTGTGAATCAATCACAAGTGTTGTTCAAGTCTAGTCCTGTGACACTTTGTTTACTTGGTCTGGGATTAGTTTCAGTTTCCTTTGCCTCCATTTTTATTGCTTTTGGAGAACAGCAACTCAGTTCAAATTCTATTGTCTTTAATCGACTTTGGATTACTAGCATTATTTATCTGATTTGGCTAGGTTTTCAGCAAATAAGTCAGGTTTTTTCCTCCCGAAACTGGTTGAAGCAGAAACTACAAGACAATAGCAGCTTAACTGAGTCAAAACAACAAAACCTACTGACTCAAAATTCAACCTGGAGTCTCAAAAATTTCGCACTCATTATTGTTCTGGGATTCTGTTTTTGTGCCAATCAAATAATCTGGTCATGGTCTTTAGAGCATACTAGTATTGCCAACTCGACGATTTTGCATAACTTGACTCCAATCTTTACAATTGTTGGAGCAAGACTTTTCTTAAAGCAACAATTCGACAATCAGTTTACGTGGGGAGCATTGCTATCAGTAGTAGGAGCGATCGCTATCGAAGTAGAAGATTTGAGTTTTGCTTTTGATCGATTCCAAGGAGATTTAGCTGCTTTAGTATCTGCCGTTTTGTACAGTGGCTACCTGCTGGTCATTAACGAATTACGCAATGATTTAGGGATCGTAAACATCATTTTGGGATGTTGCCTGATGGGAACTTTTATGGTTTTTCCCTTACTAATCATAGAGAAAGATATACTTTTTCCTCAGACAATTCATGCTTGGTTATCTGTGATAGGATTGGTTTTAGTTTGTCAGGTGTTGGGACAAGCTTTGATTGCTTATTGTCTCAGGGCCATCTCTGTGGGAATAGTTTCCCTATCACACTTATTGTGTCCCTGTATGAGTGCAGTTGAGGCATGGTTCATTTTTGGAGAAGACTTAAATACCAGTAATTTACTGGGATTTGTGACAATTCTTTTGGGTTTATATGTTGCTGTATCTGGTTCTACTACCAGAAAGTAAACTGTTAACCTGAGTTGGGAGTTGGGAGCCGGTATTTTTGAAAAGTAAAAAATCTAGGTTGCTAGACTTCTGAAGAAAAGACAAGTAAGTTATCCTAGTAATCACACGGGCAAATTGATTAGGTTGATTGGCGATGAAAAAGTTCTTATTCCTCTGTTTATTTATTATGGGTCTATGGTTTGCCCTCAACAACTTTCAAGGACTGGCAACCCAAGGAGAATTTGACTCAGTGATTGTTAATTTCCGTGAAGATATTCCCACTTCAATGGTTAGTGACCAATTGGGAGTAATCTCACAAGAATATCAAAAGAAGGCCAGCCTTAATAGTATTTTTTCCATTGATGATCATGTTTATACTTTATCGGGCGATCAAAACCTGATCAAACAACTGAAAAAGTCACCTCTGAAAAAATATATTGAATATATTGAACCTAACTATCTTTATCAAGCCTTAGAAGCACCCAATGATCCCGACTATAGCAAGCAATGGAACTTGCATAATATTAATATCGAACGGGCTTGGGAAGAAAATCAAGGAGAAGGAACTACGGTTGCTGTCATTGATACAGGAGTGACTAGAGTTCCTGATTTAAGACAAACACAATTTGTAGCAGGATACAATTTTGTCAATGATAGTAACAATGCAGAAGATGATAATGGCCATGGAACCCATGTAGCTGGAACTATTGCCCAATCTACTAATAATAATTATGGAGTTGCTGGGGTGGCTTACTCCACCAAAATTATGCCCCTCAAAGTTCTCGCCAATGGGGGTGGGGGAACGGTAGCTGATATTGCCGAAGCTATTCGCTTTGCCGCCGATAATGGTGCAGATGTGATTAATATGAGTCTTGGGGGAGGTGGAGAAAGTCAGGTAATGAAAGATGCCATTGATTATGCTGACTCCAAAGGAGTGGTAATTATTGCTGCGGCGGGTAATTCTAATCAAAATTCCGCCTCCTATCCTGCCCGTTATCCTAAAGTTATTAGTGTCTCTGCTTTAGATGCTGCGGGTAAAAAAGCCCCCTATTCTAATTATGGGGCAGGAGTCGATATTTCAGCCCCAGGGGGTAGCGAAACGGGAAAAATCCTCCAAGAAACTATTGATCCTTCAACCGGAGAACCACAATTTGTTGGGTTCGAGGGAACCAGTATGGCTGCCCCCCATGTAGCGGGTGTAGCTGCTTTAATTAAGGCTTCTGGTATTGAGGAACCAACCGAGGTTTTAAAGATTCTGAAGGAGTCTTCTCGTAAAGTTGAAGAAGATCCCTTTAACCATTATGGTGCAGGGCAATTGGATGCAGGAGAGGCGGTTAAATTGGCAGTTAAAGGCCAAATTACCTTCCGTGATTTCTTTCGATGGCTGCGGGATAATGGCTATCTTAATCCCCGTTTTTGGATTGATGGAGGAGTAGTTGCTTTAGTTCCTAAATTATTGATGGTTGTGGGTTCCTATCTTTTAGCTTGGTTTCTACGAGTTTATTTCCCGTTTCAGTGGGGCGCAACCATGAATTGGGGTTTGATTTTAGGGAGTTCAGGATTATTTTTCTTGCAAGGAATTTACATTTTTGATCTGCCCCAATGGCCTTTCCGCGTCATGGGCAGTTCTGTCCCAGAATTAGCTAATGCTATTCAAGGTACTTCTTTGCTTAATCCATTTTTAGCTAGTGTTTTAATTCCCTTTGTTTTGATTGCTTTATTGTTAGGTCATCATCAAGGAAAATTATTTGCTGTTGGGATTTCTTTAGGGGTTGCTTCTTGTTTAACAGTTCATGCTTTGATCAGTCCTGCTGTATTGTGGATGCCTTCTGTAGACATTGCTCGTACTTTTCTTGGACTAAATGCTTTACTCTGTTTAGGGTTAGCTTGGTTAGCTACTAAAGGAGAAAAGAAAACAGCTTAAAATTTGTAGTATTGATTTAACTTTTACTCTTGTTTGTGGATTTTTTCTAAAGCTTGTTCAACCCTTGATTGTGCGGTGTTCATTACCTCGTCAAACTTTTCTAAAACTTCCCCTGGATAATTTTCTAAGACTTTAGTAGACAAAGAAATTCGGCCTTTGTATTCATCAATACTCAGAATCATCACCTGAATTTCTTGGCCAAATTTGAACACCGTATTCAAAGACTCAACACGGGAACCACTAATCTGAGTAATATGGAGTAATCCCGTTACTCCATTCAAATCAACAAATACCCCATAAGGTTGAATCTTCGCTATTTTTCCAGTAACTAAAGTTCCTGAACTAATTTTATCCATTTGGGCCGCCATAATAGCACGACGTTGGGATAAAACTAACTTATTATCATCAGGATTAACTTCTAAAAAATTGGCGGTCAATAATTGACCAACTAACGAATCTAAATCCTCTTTTTCGAGTAAATGCGATCGCGGAATAAACCCTCGCAACCCTTCTACTTCTCCTATCACTCCCCCCTTATTGGTTCCGATCACTCGCATTTGTACCGATTGGCCAGTTTCGGCGATTTCTGCCACTTTTTCCCACGCTTGTTGCAGTTGCAATTGACGACAAGATAATTTAACTTGACCATCAGCATTCTGATCACTAATAATCAAAAATTCTGCTTCTTCATTTAAAGGGAGAACTTCGGCTAAGTCTGGTGTAGAATCTAAGGCCGCTTCTCGCAAGGGAACAAACCCCGTAGACTTGCCACCAATATCAACATAGGCCCCGTCTGAAGTGTGCTGAACAACTATACCGCGAACGACTTGCCCTTTTTCAAAAGTATAATCGTGTTGGTCTAAAGCTTTAGCAAAGTCATCCATAGAAAAGGCAATTTGGGATGATTTGGGGGAAGTCGAATCTGAAGTCATGGTTATTTAATAAACAAGGGAAAGAAAGAAACAGTCAAGGGTAATCAGTAAATGATCAAACTGTTCACTCATAATCTATTTTAAAGTGTTGCTGAACAAATCTAGCACATGAGCCCAAGCATCTTGGGCCGCTTCTGCATTATAACTACCACGGCGATCGCAGAAAAATCCATGATTTGCCCCTTCATAGCGAAATACTCGATGGGAAATGTTATATTTTTTTAGGTTTGCTTCAATTTCATCGACTTGTTCTGGGGGAATACTAGCATCTTCCAGACCAAAAAAAGGATAAATTGTGCCTTTAATATCTGGAGTACGGCTTAATGTGGGTTTTCCTTCTCCTGGAGTCCAATTAGTAATCCCTGCCCCATAAAAAGATGCTGTTGCTTTAATATCATTCAGGGTAGCGACCAGATAGGTAACGTGACCCCCAAAACAAAAACCAATTGACCCTACACCATTTTGTTGAACATTGGGTAAACTGTAGAGATAATCAATGGTGGCTTGGATATCTGCTAATAACTCCTCAGCTTTAGTCTGATTTTTATACTCTCGTCCAATTTTGATGTCTTCTGGTGTGTAACCTGTTGCAAAACCAGGGGCAATTCTTTGGTAAATAGCGGGTGCGATCGCCACGTAACCTTGTTTGGCTAAACGTTCGGTTATATCTTTAATATGGTCATTAACCCCAAAAATTTCTTGAATAACTACAATTCCAGGAAAGATTCCCTCCGATGTCGGCATAGCTAAATAAGCATCAATATTTAGGTCTCCATTTTTAACTTGAATTTTCTGGGTTTTAATGTCTGATACTACCATAATCTACCTGAAATAATTTAGTTTCTATTGTGTAATAATTACTTATAAGTATATCGCAATTAAAGATTTAATTAAGTGATTCTTCGGATGATATTCTTGTTGAAAAAATTTTAAATTAGAACAATTAAGGGAGTTTTTATTGACACTATAGTTCCTAAAGACTCAGAAATATTTATTATTATTCTAGAGAGGATATCATGACTCAAGCTGAAGCTCAATATCTATTTAGTACCCTAGAAGGTTATGAGCAGTTTATTACTGACTTACTAGAACATGAAGTTATGGACTTAACTGTTGACCCCACACTCAATTGGGAAGATGCTCTGTTCAATAATAACCTTTTGCTCAATTGATGGGGTAAGATAAAAAACGGTAATATTTAAGTCTTATCAAGGAGCATCACTGTGATTGAACCCTTATTATTAGGTATTGTGCTAGGATTAATCCCCATCACCTTAGCTGGTCTATTTGTCGCTGCTTACCTACAATATAAGCGTGGTAATCAACTAAATATAGATTAAAAACGGGAAACGGGGGTTCAGAGTCGATAATTAGGATAAAGAAGGTAAAATATCACTCCATCACCCCGTTTACCCTTCTCCTTGTTCTAGATTTAATTATCCTAGGATAGCGAGGACGACAAGGAGTCCCCCAGGCAACTTGTGATTCAGGAATATCGCTAAAAACACTACTTCTAGCTCCAATAACCCCATTAGCACCTATTCTAACCCCAGGAGCTACAAAACAATCTGCTGCAATCCAAACCCCATTGCCAATCTCAATCGGTGCTACCATCAAACCAAACGTCGGATCTTGCAAATCGTGGCTTCCTGTACATAAATAGCATTTCTGGGACACAACACATTGTCGGCCAATTGTCAAGTGATCTAAACTATAAAAAACCACATCGTCCCCAATCCAACTATAATCACCAATCTCTACCTTCCAGGGATAGGTGAATCTTGCTGTTGGACGAATGACAACCCCGTCCCCAATTTTTGCCCCAAAAAGGCGTAATAACCAACAGCGAAAACTATTAGCCTGATGTAGACTGAGGGGAAAGGCGATCGCTTGCACTAACCACCAGAACAGAACATACCATCCAGGGCGACCACGATCAAACCAAGATTGATCATATTGATGCAGATCGACCCAGGGTTCAAGATCGAGTCGAGGACGGGGTTGCACTTCGGAGTCCATAATCAAAGAAGGGAGAGGAAAAACATAAAGTAGGGGAAGCAATTGTGACTATTGCCCATAGCCTTTATTTAGTGATATTAGCGGGTTGGGGTTCGGTTTTAGAAGACGGAGGTTCAGGGTTGGTCTGTACATTCAATTGTCCACCAAATTGACGTAATTCATACAATTTAACGCCAATTTGATATTCATATTGACTCAGTAAACGACCATAAATATAGCCAGGCCGGCCATCTAAAAATCCTAAACGGAGAAAATAAAAAATAATAAAACGTAGTAAAGGTTTAAAAGGAAGTCTGACCCAAATTTTCTTTAAAAAACGCTTACGTTGTACCGCATTTCCCCAAAGATCAGAACCAATAGTATCCGTTTCATCATTTCCCATGAGAGTATTATAATAGACCCTTGCCTCCCAATTAGAATAACGATTATGACGTTCTAACCAATGGTAGATATCTCTAAAATCAATGTGCAACATATCTTCTTTGAGATAGCCCACGTTTCCTTGTAAAATAACGTGTTCATGTACTTCATTGTCACCTGTATTCGGGATATCTTCTGTCTTTAAGTTTTCGTAACGTCCCAACTTATGACGGAATAAACGTAAATTCCAGTCAGGATATTTTCCACCATAACGAATCCATTTTCCGAGGAAAAAAACCTTCCGATTGAGATAATAACCACTATAATCTGGATTTTGAATTACAGTAGCAATTTCATCCCATAATTCTGGAGTGATACGTTCATCACAATCAACGATTAACACCCAATCATTGCGAAAAGGGAGAGTATCAAGAGACCAATTTTTTTTCTTTGGCCAACGTCCATTAAAATGAAATTGTACAACCTGAGCCTCATATTGTTGGGCAATTTCAACAGAGCGATCGCTGCTTTGAGAGTCTACCATAAAAACTTCATCAGCCCTGGCAACACTTTCTAAACAGGCAGGCAAATTGAGTTCTTCATTCTTGGCTGGAATGAGAACTGATACGGGAACTTTGGCTGTCATTGTAGACATTATCAACAGTAGATTAGGGCTTATAATATGAGGTCTAACGTTTTGACCAAATTACTAAAGGGATTTTAGCAGAATTAATTGAGAAAAACCTTGTTGTCAACTTTTCCCTTTGACACTATATTATATTCATAGAATTGTCATGATTGAGATAAATTCATCAACTCAACAAGTTATTCTAGTAACAGGGGCTGCTCGTTCTGGGAAGAGTCAGTGGGCTGAGACTCTAGCCCAAAAATCAAACAAACCTGTAATTTACGTAGCCACAGCTTTAGAAAATCCCGATGATCCCGAATGGCAAGAAAGGATCACTCAACACAAAAATCGCCGCCCCCCTGATTGGAAAACCCAATCTATCCCCTACAATTTATCGGATGTCCTCGAGACAGTCAAGCAACCTCATTGCTTGTTAATAGATTCTTTGGGAACTTGGGTAGCTAATTGTCTTGAATACGACGATGACTTTTGGATGACTACTACTAATCAATTGCTTCAAGGACTTGAAACAACTCCTCTAGACATCATTATTGTAGCCGAAGAGACGGGATGGGGTGTTGTTCCAGCCTATCCTTTGGGAAGAAAATTCCGCGATCGCTTGGGAACCCTCATCCGACAAGTTGGGGCAGTTTGTGATCTAGTTTATCTTGTTACTGGAGGTCATGCCCTTAATCTTAGCCTGTTGGGACAACCTCTTGAATTATGAAGTAGACATTACGAATAACAGTAAATATTCAAGCAAGTGTTAGCATAGTGTCAATAGGTTAAATATGGAAATTTATATGTATATGGCTTCTGAGGAAAAGGTAAAACATTACCTTGCCCATTGGTTTCAACTAGGCAAACAGGTTTTACTGCCCAAGAGTCAACAGAATTTAAGTCCGAGCAAAATTTTTGAGGGGAATAACTATTCCCTTGAGTTTGAAGATTTATGGCAATATATTATCTCCACAGACGCGGATTGCTATTTAGAAGGTACTGAACAAACTATTCAACAATTGTTAAGTCCTCAATGGGAAATGATTGATTGTGCGCGATGTCAGATGCCTTTTCCCGTTGCTACTGCAGGGGTTGCTTCTCCAACCTGTCCCTGTTTTGATTTGAATTGTTGGCCTAATCAAGAACTTCCCTCACCCCGATCAGCGATTGATAGTTATTGCCATCTCAATCGTATTCGCCAAAGACTAGAAAAGTCAGATAATAATTAACAATTTTGCTTTGATTTAAGAAAGCTAAGTTTGAACAATTTTTTAGGAAAAAATAATTTGAGAACCTGGGGCGTTAATTTTAACAGAAAGTACCTGATGATTAGCAAAAGTTTTTTCAAGATTATCATGTAATTCTGGTGGGGCAAAAAATAACATAAAACCACCTGCACCTGCGCCTAATAGTTTACCACCCCAAGCACCAGCTTCCCGTCCAAGTTGATAGAGTTGATCGATTTCTGGATTAGAAATTACTGTATCTAAACTGCGTTTTGCTACCCAAGCTTGGTGTAATAATTCACCAAAAGCGGATAGGGGTTGATTATCGGTCAGAATATTCCAACCTTGATCCACCATTTGGCGCATTTTTTTCAGGGTTTCAGTATTATCAGCAACCCGTTTTAATTGTTGGGCTACTACTTTTGCAGCTTTACGTTTAATACCTGTAAAAACAATAAAAATATGAGATTCAAATTCGGCTAATCTTTCAGGAGATAAGGGAACTCTCGTAACAGCAATATCGGTTTCAGTTCTAAATTCTACTAAATTAAATCCTCCCATTGCTGCCATTAATTGATCTTGACAACCTACTCTATCTTTGACTAAATGACGTTCTACATAAATTGCCTCATAGGCTAAATCTAAAGGTTTAATAAATTCTCCTTTAAAACTGTGTAATGCTTGTAAGAGAGAAACGGTAAAAGCAGAAGAAGAACCTAACCCTGTAAAAGCTGGTAAATCAGCTACATTATGTAATTCAATATCTTTCTCTAAACCACAAAATTTTAAACATTCCCTATAGACACTATGTTCTAGTTCACTAGCCGTTTTTACTAATTCTACTTTGCGATAGGATACCCGAATTGAATAGTCAAATAAATGACTAGGAAAAGGACTTGCTGTTACAAAAGAAAACTTATTAATAGCAGTTGCTAAAACAGCCCCGCCTTCCTTTAAGAAATACTCAGGATAATCAGTTCCTCCACCAAAAAAACTAATTCTAACTGGTGCGCGTGAAATTAACATAAACTTGATTAATAATTAATTAGTTGACTAAAGTTTTGCAGGATAAAAGCTTCTGCTTGGGGTAAAGTTTCTGGGGTTCCAATATCTAAGAATGGGGCTTCTATTTGATGAACTTTTATTTTAATATTTTGTTGAATTAAAAAAGGAAAGACATCATATTCAAAACTTAAAGAAATTTGTGCGGGAAACTTCTTTAAAACTTGGTGACGAAATAAATAAACTCCTCCGTTTATTATGCCCTTTCCTGATCGTTTTTCAGCAAACTTAACTAAATTTCCTGCTTGATTAATTACCAGAGAACCATAGCGAGACGCATCTTCTACAGATACCCCTAAAATTACCGCATCAATTGCAGTATCTTCTAAATAATCAGCCATTTCTGAAAATTGGGCTATGATTAAAGAATCTCCATTCATTACCAACCAAGCAGCCGGAGATAACTCTAGTTGATTAACAGCATTTAAAAAGCCTCCTGCTGTTCCTAGTGGCTGTTTTTCTTGACAACAATAAACCTCAATATCTGAGACTGGTTTATGTTGAAAGTGTTCCTCAATAACTTCTGATAAATATCCTGTTGATAGGATATTTTGTGTAATTCCTTGGGATTTAAGATATCTTAAAATCCACTCTAAAAAAGGCTTACCTGCTACAGAAGCCATGGGTTTAGGAACATTAGGCAACAAGTGTTTAACTCTTGTTCCATAACCCCCTGCCAAAATAACTGCTGCAATTTCTGTCATTTTTAACTATTAACTATTAACTATTAACTATTAACTAATTAAAAAACCCCACATTGTCCTTCTTGACGTAAGAGATGATCACACAATACTAAAGCTACCATAGCTTCTACCATGGGAACAGCACGAGGAAGGACACAAGGATCATGTCTTCCTTTAGCAGCTAAGGTAGTTTCTTCTCCTGTATTGGTTACAGTTTTCTGTTCTTTGCCAATAGTTGCTGTCGGTTTAAAAGCAACTCTAATGATAATATTTTCGCCGTTACTAATACCTCCTTGAATACCTCCAGAACGATTAGTTGTAGTGCGAATTTCTCCTGTTTCATCTGTGTAAAATTCGTCATTATGTTCACTTCCTGTGAGTAAGGTTCCAGCAAAACCCGAACCAATTTCAAACCCTTTACTTGCAGGTAAAGACATTACTCCCTTAGCTAAATCTGCTTCTAATTTATCAAAAACAGGTTGTCCAAGTCCTTTAGGAATATTACGAGAAACACACTCAACCACACCTCCAATAGAATCTTGATCTCGTCGAGTTTGATCAATAAGATCAATCATTTTGCTTGCTGTTTTTTCATCGGGACAGCGAACTATGTTACTCTCAACCTGTTCGAGAGTTACTGTAGCTGGATCAATAATACCTTCTAAGTTTTTAATTCGCTTAACGTAACCGATAATTTCGATATTAGCCACTTGTTTGAGGATTTTTTTAGCGATCGCCCCCGCAGCAACCCGTCCAATGGTTTCTCGGGCCGAAGATCTGCCACCCCCTTGCCAATTACGAATACCATATTTGGCCTCATAGGTAGCATCAGCGTGGGAAGGACGGAATTTAGCCGCCATTTCGTTATAATCTTGCGATCGCTGGTCTTTATTGCGGACTAGGATAGCAATAGGGGTTCCTAGGGTTTTCCCTTGAAATACTCCTGAAATTATCTCACAGGTATCGGTTTCACGCCTGGGAGTGGTAATCTTACTTTGTCCGGGCCGACGACGATCTAAGTCATATTGAATATCCGTCTCCGAAATTTCTAACCGAGGGGGACAACCATCAATGATGACTCCAACTCCTCCTCCATGAGACTCTCCAAAGGTAGTAATGCGAAATAAATGACCGAAGGTATTACCCATAAAAGTTTTTATCGATACTTAGACCAACTTTCAGTTTAGCGGTTAATTGCCCCTAGTCCAAGACAATAGGGTAATAATCAATAATAGATAATCATTAATAAATATTAAATATTAGAATCTCATTAGTAACAATGAATTACCATAATAGAGCATGGTAAATTAGTTATCAAATAAAATTAATGACCTATGATTGAAATTGGTAGGGGATACAGTGAAATTAAATTCATTAAAGAACGGTTTAAACCTTATGTTCATGTATTAGAGTATTCAAATATAGAAAAACTATTAGAAATACTTATAAATGTTTTACCTATAATGGAAAAACAATTGAGAATTTGTCGACATATTCAAGAAAAAATTTAGCTTATATTAGAAAAAAATAAGCAATGGGTTGCTAAGGTTCGCCTAGAAAATTATGGAACATTTCCTATAATTATTTCTCCAAAAGCAGAGTTCTTAATAGTGGATAATCTTAAATCGCCAGTTACGTGTCAAATACTTTTAGAAGAAAAAGATACAGAGTCTAAAGAAAGTGAAATGTCGTCAATCAAAGGAAAATATGTATTAGGTTCTGGACAAAAAGTCAATTTATGGGTGGTTACTCAATATAAGAAAAAGGTTGAACTACAAATGAATATTAGAGATAAGCTTCTTGATTATTATAACAAGGATGTAAATACTAAGTCAGCCTTAGTTAAATTAAGATTAAAAAGTATAGGAACTATAGGAATAGAAAGACTGATTAAGAGTAATAAAATGAATTTTTGCGGTAATCTACTCTTTCCTAAAAATGCTATAGAGGAAGATTTAATAGAAGAAACCTGAGTTCAAACTGTCCGAACACTTGAAGACTGATTCATAAATGCAATTGAAAGTCAATATCTACTGTAATAATGTCACATTTTTTAAAGAATTAAATAACATTAATAACGTTAAGATGAAGGATATGACTGAAAATCTGACTTAGCTTAGAAGCAAGAAGATCTCGATATTGTTACCCTTTTAATGTTATTGCAATGGTCAATACTCCAACCTCACCAGCCCCAAAATTATCCAAATTAGAAAGAATTAAAGAAAATAGTAACTTTTTAAGAGAGCCTCTAGCCAGTGAGCTTTTAGAAGATACAAGCCATTTTACTGAAAATGCGGTGCAGATTCTCAAGTTTCATGGCTCCTATCAACAAGATAACCGAGATAATCGGGTGAAAGGGCAAGAAAAAGACTATCAAATGATGTTGCGAACTCGTAACCCTGGAGGTTTTATTCCCCCAGAACTCTATCTTACCCTCGATCGCCTCAGTGACGAATATGGGAACCACACCCTAAGAGTGACCACCCGTCAGGGATTTCAGGTGCATGGTATCCTCAAGAAAAATCTCAAAACAGCGATCTCATCTATTGTCCAAAGTATGGGATCTACTTTAGGTGCTTGTGGTGATCTCAATCGCAACGTTATGGCTCCTCCGGCACCCTTCAAAAATCGCCGAGAATACCAATATGCTTGGGAATACGCCGATAATATCGCAGACTTGCTCACACCCCAAACCGAAGCTTACTACGAAATTTGGCTAGATGGGGAAAAATTCCTCAGCGCGCAAGAATCTCGAGAAGTAGTAGAGGCCCGTCAACGCAATGGCAATAAGACGATATTTCCTGACAAAGAAGAACCAATCTATGGGGAACATTATCTGCCCCGTAAATTCAAATGTAGCGTCACCGTTCCAGGGGATAATTCCATCGATGTCTACACCCATGATGTCAGTTTAGTAGTAATTACCGATGATCACGGAGAACTACAAGGATTTAATGTGTTAGCAGGGGGAGGACTAGGACGTACCCATAACAAAGAAGAAACCTTTGCCAGAATATCAGACCCCATTGGTTACGTAACTAAAGAAGACCTTTATGATTTAATGAAGGCCATTGTCTCCACCCAAAGGGACTACGGCGATCGCGTCCAACGCCGCCATGCGAGGATGAAATATCTAATCAATGACTGGGGAGTCGAGAAATTCCGCGCTAAGGTCGAAGAATACTTCGGTAAGTCCCTAGAACCATTTAAACCCCTTCCTGATTGGAAATATGAAGATTATCTCGGTTGGCATGAACAAGGAGACGGAAAACTATTTTTAGGCATTTCCATCGAAAATGGCAGGATCAAAGACGAAGGCAGTTTTCAACTAAAAACTGCATTAAAGTCGATTATTGAGCAGTTTCAATTGCCCATGCGTCTGACGGCAAACCATAATGCCATTCTTTATGAAATCGATCCTAGTCATAAAGATTCCATTGAAAAAATCCTACATGATTGCGGAATTATTACCAATCCCCAAGAAATCGACAATTTAACCCGTTATTCCATGGCCTGTCCCGCTTTACCCACCTGTGGCTTGGCTATTACGGAATCAGAACGGGCCTTACCTGGAATTCTTGAGCGAATTAAAAAGGTTTTAGCCAAATTGGACATGGCAGAACAAGAAATTGTTATTCGCATGACAGGATGTCCCAATGGTTGCGCTAGACCTTATATGGCCGAATTGGGGTTTGTGGGAAGTGCCCCCAATGCTTACCAAATTTGGCTAGGGGGAAGTCCCCACCAAACTAACTTAGCTCAACCTTATATCCAGAAATTAGCAGATAAGGATATTGAGAAGTTTTTAGAGCCTCTGTTTGCCTATTTTAAGCAAGAGAAGACCGAACAAGAAAGTTTTGGTGAATTTTGTCATCGCCTTGGCTTTGAGGCTTTAAGAGCCTTTAGCGAGAGTTATAAACCCATTAAACCTCGTCGTATTCGGAAAAATCAACATCGCGTCAGTGTTCCCGACGAAATGTTTGAACGTTTGAAAAAAGCTTCTGAGTCAGAAAAACGTCCCATGAATCATATTGTGGCTGATGCTTTAGCCGCCTATTTTAGTCAAGAAAAACCAGAGTAAATAGCCTCCAAAAATAACTTACAAACCTTACATAATTAGTTTCCTGGTAGGGTTGATTTGTTGGATTGACTCTACCATATTTTTTATCACTCCCATACGATATTTTATCGTATAAACAATCCCCATCGCTTTGCGTTGGGGTAGTTCAATAATCTACTTTTACTAATTGGTTGTAGTCTAAATTTTATGGATATTAATGCCGCCATTATTGACCAACGTTTAGCACCAATTGTTGATATTATTCGGGAACAAGCTATTGAGGAACTAGGTATTAAGGATGAGAATAGACTTAAATCCCTGGCGTTTGTATATTTGTGCGTCAAAACTATCCTAGATTTAGAAGGTGACGATACCTTTGATTGTTTAACCGAAGGAGGAGGAGATTTTGGCGTAGATGCTATCCATATTTCAGAAGAACATGACGGCGAATTTACAGTTAGTTTATTTCAGGGAAAGTATAAAAATAATCTAGAAGGTGATACTAATTTTCCCGAAAATGGGATAAACGCTTTAATAAACGCCATTAATTATTTATTCAATCCTACTGCTGAAGACTTAAATGTTAAAGGCATGGTCAGGAATAAACGTCTAGCTAAAAGTATCAACGATGCTGCCTGGTCAACGTTTCGACAATGGTTAGAATATTTTGGGTGTAGGTAAAGGAAAATAAGCCGC
>DLXW01000098.1:13667-14144 GCA_003448685.1 Cyanothece sp. UBA12306 | reverse complement strand
GCTCAGCAACAAAATGCTTGGCTCTATCGTGGAGGTGGCCTGGAGGCGATGCACAAGCTGTATGCTGATTTTAATGTGATTAATTTTCCGGCTGGTAATACGGGAGCGCAGATGGGGGGCTGGTTTAAGAAAGAAGTTAAGTCTGTTGGGGATCTCAAAGGGCTAAAAATGCGTATTCCTGGGTTGGGAGGTAAAGTAATGTCGAGTTTGGGGGTTAATGTGCAAGTATTGCCAGGGGGAGAGGTTTTTTTGGCTTTAGATACTGGTGCAATTGATGCGGCGGAGTGGGCTGGCCCCTATGATGATGAGAAGTTAGGCTTAAATAAGGCGGCTCCTTATTATTATTATCCAGGTTGGTGGGAACCAGGGCCGACTTTAGAAGTTCAGGTTAATCGGACTGCTTGGGATAAGTTACCTCAAGAGTATCAAGAAATTTTTAAAACCGCGGCTAGCGAAGCTAATCTTAATATGTTATCG
>DLXW01000098.1:8424-13458 GCA_003448685.1 Cyanothece sp. UBA12306 | reverse complement strand
CCTATGATGCTAACAATCGGATTGCTTTACAATCCCTTCTACAAGGAGGGACTCAATTAGTGGCTTATTCCGATGAAATTATGCAAGCTGCTCACAAAGCCGCTTTTGAAATTTATGAAGAAAATGCCAGCAAAGATGCTACCTTTAAAGAAATTTATGATAGTTGGAAAAAATTTAGAAAACAAGTAGTTCAATGGAATACAATTAATGATTTGAGTTATGCTAATTTTTTAGTTAAAATTGTCTAGCACTACATAATTATAGTTAGTTTTAGCTGTTCTGGTGTTCCCTAAAACAAAAGTTTTATTTATATTTTACTAGGCTAATTAATTAATTTTTACAATTACTTGTACTTTTAAGATAAAATCTGTTTAATTAGCCATCATTAAAATTNNTTTTTATCCTATCTTCTTTCTCATGATCGCTACTTTAGAGTCTTACCTTAATCAATCTGAAAAATCAGCGATCGCCTATCAGTTATTAGGAGAGGCTTATTTAAAAATAGGGTTACTAAATCAAGCAAAAACAGCTTATGAGCAAGTTATACTCCTAAGCGATGGCAAAGCTTCATCAATTCGCGCAACTACCCAAGAAGGATTAGGATTAATAGCCCAATCCCAAGGAGATCAAGAAACTGCTCTCCAACTTGATCAGAAAGCGCGAAAAAATTATAAAATATTAGAAAATCAGACAAAAATTCAATTAATAGAGCATAGAATCCAAGAATTAACTAATAAGGTCAAATAATCTTCTATTTTAAGGGTGAGTCTTGTAACCTAAATTTTGTTGACGTTTATGAAATCTGCTTAATTAGCCATCATTAAAATTTTTACTGTAACTTTCTCCTCCCCTGCTTCCTCTGCTCCCTCTGCTCACCTCGTTTTAACTTATGCTATTCAAAAGGATTTGATATAAGAGGGGTGTTTTCTTGCTAGATGGTCATAATTGATAATAGATAATAGATGATTATTTTTACCTATCATCAATTATTAGCATATTTTCTCGATCAATCCTAATACGTCTGCAACTCAGGTTTTGAAGATTTTATGGCTTCTTCTGTTGCTATTTCTGCTGCTAAGACAGTTAAAGGAGAGGATGCTTTGTTCTGTCGAGAACTCACTCCCTGACGTTTGTGTTGCAAATTTTTCTGGGAATGTTTAGGCGAAGGCGTATTAATCCCTAAACTATAGGCTTTCCATTTACTTTCAAGACTCCATTGAATATCATCTGTAATCACTAAAACAGGCCCAGGAATCAATACATCATAAGCTTGTGCTTGGATACAAAATTGAGTCCAAGGAGAACGCAGAAGAAAAACTTCTACTTGTTTTCCTTGAACACTGCCATTAGTATAACCAGTTAAAAAACGACCTTCTTGGATAAAGGGTTTTAGCTGGGGATATTTTTCAAGAAGGCGAAAGATTGCGGGAGATGCCATATCAAAAGTACCAATTTAACTTCAATAGAAGCGCGCTCACTCAGCACTCACACGACTTCATTCCCACAAGAATAGATAAAGATGACAATAATGGTTCGTATCAGATGTAACCAAAATGGCTTTTTTGCTCCTAATGTTATCTAATTGTGACAAAAACCTCTTCTAATTAAGGTTAATCTGCTACATTTATTACAGATTATTACAGTGCAATTAATTTAAGATTTAGTTCAATTTTCTATCTCTTGTTTAACTGGGCTGACTTTAGCTCGATAGAGTAAGGTTTCTCCTTGACAATAGCCAAGATAACGAACCATAACCAGATCACCAGGTTGAACCTCACCGCTTCCCTCAAGTAATTCATGTATCTGAGGATCATAGGGTACTTTCTCCCCAACCGAGGCGTTAGTTTCAACATTCCACTGTTTCAATAATTCGGTGATCGGTTTAACTAAAGGCAATAATTTAACCGCAGAAAGTTGGGGATTTTTTTTGGCAACTACTGCTGCTGTAGGCCATTGTAATAACCAAGATTCTAATACTTGTAAACTTGATTTTTGAAATTCTTGTTGGAGAATTTCTCTTTGTTGAGTCAATTTTTGTTGCAAATTTTGGTACTCTTTTTTTAAGTTCTCTAATTCTCCTGTTGTGTTTTTAGTGGGTGAGGTTTTAATATCTTTTACAGAGTTTAAAAAGGACTTATTTTCGCAAAATTGAGTCAACAATTCCTCAGGAGAAACCTGCAAGACTTTAGATAGTTTTAAGATGACTTCTATCGGCATTTTCAAGACTAATCCCACTAGCAGACGATTGAGCTGCCATTGAGAAACCTCGGAAACTTCGCTTAATTGACTTAAACTGCTAATTTTTGATTGTTGCATCAGTAACAACAATTTTTGATAGTTTGCTTCGTAAGTATTTGTTGAGTTCATACAATTTATTTAATTACTAATAGGTTAATTACTATGATTTTGACTCAGCTAAGCTAAGTGTTTTTTTAAAACCGATAAAGGTGCATGACGCACACGACACTTAATAGTTTCTTTGCCTAAGCGTTGATGAGCTTCATAACGATGACAACCAGAAAATCCATAATAATTTCCTTCTACTTCTAAAACATCGATAGGTTCTTTGAGTCCTTCTTGAGCGATGGAGTCCATCAAAGCCATCACTTTGTTAGGATCAGTTTGTTTAGGTAGAGGACGACGAATTTTAACTAAAGGAATTTCTTTGATGACAACCATCTTGAATTTACCGCTTTTTTATTGGTTAATGATTAAGGTTGCTTAGCAGTCAGGTTTATTACCCGAATCCTGGTCAATTATACCACCGTTTCAGCGTAATACCATCGTTGGGATTGGGTGTAATGCACACTCAAATAACAAGATCAATGATCAAAATCTCCTTAATCAAGTGATTTATATCACTAGGATTAACGTAAAACTATGTCAATATTACTGAAGTAGAGAGAAGATATAGACTATTAATAAAGATTCACAGATGGTGTCCCTAACGATGAATGTTTCAACTCAACTCAAATCAATGACTGAATCTAATCTTAGGGTTTTACCCTCAGCTCAGGGGAAATGGACAACTTCTTCCATTGCTTTCCAAAACTTTGCTACTTTAGAGCAAGCGAGATTATTGCGATCTTTAAAAAATGATCAGTTTAGTGGTCGATTATTGTTGCGCGACACCAAAGGAACAGAATCAACCGTTTATTTACACCTAGGTCGTATTATTTATGCAACGGGAGGGGTTCACTCAGGAAGGCGATGGCAACGTAGTATTATTAAATATTGCCCAGAGATAGGAACTAGCAGTGAAGTGATGCTTGCTGCTGCTATTTCAGGTAATCATCCTATTAGTTGGGAATATCAATTGTTAAATGGTTGGTTCAATGAGCAAAAAATTAGCCGCGATAAAATGAGGCAAATTATTGAGGCTATTGTCACAGAATTATTATTCGATTTAATGCAAAGTTCACAAGTTAGTTATCTGCTTTATCCCGATAACTCTGCTTGTTCCTCTATAGTTTTTCTAGACTCTGATCGGGTAGTAGTCCAAGCGTGGAAACTGTGGCAAGCTTGGCAAAAATCAAAATTAGCTGATCGTTCGCCTAATCAAGCTCCTGTGATTAAAAATCCCGTAGAATTAAGAAAAAGAACTTCTCCAGCCACCTATGTAACATTAACCCAACATTTCGATGGAAATCGTAGTTTACGGGATCTAGCTGTCCAGAAGAATCAAGATCTATTGCAATTTACTAATTATCTAATGTGGTATGTTCAATTAGAATTAGTACAATTAGTTGATATTCCTGATTTTCCTAAATGTCTCAATTCTGTGCAGAAGAAAAAAGATAGTAGCTCTGGTGGTAAATTAATTGCCTGTATTGATAAGAATATAACGGTTTGCCAAAGGTTAGAAAATGTTATTCGACCTGCGGGCTATGATTTCATCGGAAGTAATGATGAATTACAAGCAATTAAGCTATTTTTATCTAAAAAACCAGATTTAATTTTTATTGATGGAGACATGATAGGTTCTGGAGGTCATAAGGTTTATCATAAAATACAAAAAATATCTAGTTTAAGAAAAATACCAATTATTTTATTAATCCAAAATTCAAAAATATTTAATCATTTACAAGCAAGAGTTGAAGGCTTTTCTGAGATTTTAACTAAACCAGTAAAAGTGCAGCAGGTATTAGGAACAATTAACAAACATCTCCACAAACCTGCCATTGTCTAAAATATCGATTAACTTGGCAAAATTGGCATCTCACGATAAGCTCTAAGCGAATGTAAATTTCAGTTTAGTGTAATTTTCTTGGTGGTGTTGAGAAAGTGATGAAATTAAGCAACTCTAGCGGTCAAACTCGTCGTCAGGGATTTTTACGGGAATTTCTCCTGGTTACCAGTGCCATGGCTACTGCTGCTGGTCTAGGTTTTGGGGCGGCCTTAAGCTTGAATAGGCCAGTAGAACCAGGGGGAACGATCCTACATTCGGATCAATCTTTTCCCCCTCGTCAAGATTGGCCTATTGGCGCGACGGTGGATACAGTTTCTCGGGGTTATTAATCAGATGTTAGGGAGGCCAAAGATTGACCCCAATCTTGAGAATTGGGGGTTTGTTCTTCCTCCCGAACTTCAAAGGTCTTTTGGCAAGCTTGAGGTTTTTCTAGAATTTCAAGACATAAAGCAGCGATCGCCTCTCGACTCACCTGTCCTTTAATATTGTCCCCTTGGTCGAATAAAAGGGCTTGATCACCTGGCTTTTCGGTTAAGGCACAAGGACGAATAATAGTGTAATTGAGTCCACTTTGACGTACAACTTCTTCCCCGCGCCATTTCCAGGTCAAAATACCCCCGAGTTGCTCATTCATTCTGACTGCGGGGGGTTCTTCGTCTAAATTTAGACCAGGCCGGCCTGGACGGGTTACCCCTGCTGAACTGATGAGGATAAAATCGGGAGTTTGGGACTCACCTCCATAGGCCTTGATGGATTCGATTTCTAGGCCGAATAGTCCTGGGGAAAATCGCGGATTTAAGGACCCATCGTATTCAAACTTGGTTTGCATTAACTGCATGGAATAG
>DLXW01000098.1:6953-8247 GCA_003448685.1 Cyanothece sp. UBA12306 | reverse complement strand
CCCGACTGGCCTCAAAATTTCCCGCCTCTGGTACGGTTTTTGCCCGAAACACTGGAATTAATTCCTTAAAGGGAATCCGAATGGTGGTCGGACCGTTAGAAAAAGTATTGAAAGAGTAACAATAACCAAGGCCGTCCCATTTGCCTTCACAACGAATAATAAATTTATATCGCTTACCATCTCCATTAACTTGTAACTGAATCCCTTGATAGCCTGATAAATCTAGGGGTGGATCAAAATTCCGACTGCGGACTGAGGCAAAACCACCATTATTGGCTGTGGAGACATTACCCGAAAAAATCGCCTTTTGGTTGGCTAGACGTAAAGAACTTTCGCTAACTCCCCCCATGACTACGTCGTCTACAGCCCCCCAAGCAGCCTTGAGTTCTTCGGTGGGATGGGTAAAGTCAAAAATCACTTTTTCCCCTGGTCTCAGGTACTTTTTGGCAAGTTGGGTGATATTTTTCATGCCTAGGTATTCTACTTGTTCTGGAGTATCTACCACTTTGGGGAGATAGAATTTGATTCCTTGATAATATTTTTCTCGGTTGGGGGTATCTCCTTCAACGGGTTCAACTCGAGTTCCGATACAAGAAATGACAGCAGAAATATTCTCGATTAATTTTGGAGTTAGGGTTTGGGGTAGGGTAATATCTCCTTCTATGATTTCGACCCCTTCTGGTAGTAATTTTTGGGCTTTTTGACCGTCTCTTACTAAACACCTAACACCATAGTTATTTTCTGTGAGGAGGCGAACTACTCGCTTTCCTAATCCCCCTGTAGCCCCTAGAACTAGAATTTTGTTCATGGTGATATCTTGTTTTAATTTAACTGAAGGGCGATCGCCTTTGGTGAACAGTCGTTGTAAACTACTAATAAGCGGAATAATCTCAAAATAGCTTAAAGTTTTCCAGAATCTTGTTAAATCCCATTTAGCGCGATTTTTTGTATCCACAAGGTTATCCTCACTATCTTCAGGTTATTTCTAATGTAACGGATTGTTAACTAAGGTAAAAGGCAGGAGGTTCAAAAGATGATTTAGTAAGAAAATGGAAAATAGGAGCAAGTTTATGGGTATCCTGATCTTAAGGAACTTGGTTATAGCATTGATAGAACTGAAGCTCGACTTGATCCAACTTGATTTTATATTTAGTCATGGATGATCAAATAAAGGTAACTATTCACTATGATCTTAATTTCCTAGTTTTTGGTCTAATTTTAGCTAATAATTGACTCATTTTTATACCTAGATAATTATCAAATGACTACTATTCTAGTTACCGATGACAGCACT
>DLXW01000098.1:6267-6789 GCA_003448685.1 Cyanothece sp. UBA12306 | reverse complement strand
CGATGACAGCACTGCTCAGCGTGAGTTAATTGCAGAGTTACTAACAGATAACGGATTTTCTGTGACGACTGCAAATGATGGATCTCAAGCTTTAGAAAAAGTTAAAGAAACTCTTTTTGATTTAATTATTCTAGATGTTGTGATGCCCAATCTTAATGGGTTTCAAACTTGTCGAAAACTTAAAGAAAATCCTAAAACTCAACATATTCCTGTTATTCTCTGTTCTACAAAAAATACTGAAGTTGATTATTATTGGGGTAAAAAGCAAGGTGCTGATGCTTATATTGTTAAACCTTTTCCTCCTAATCAATTAGTTGAAAAGGTTAGGGAGTTATTAGGTCAAAAAAAATAATAATGTCTAAGATTTCAAGTTAAACAACGGCAAACTACTACTTATTACTATTAAGTCACCCCGTCTCCTATATCAATTTCTTCCGAACCATTCACCAATTTCAACAATGGTCCAGTTTGTTCTGTTCCCTTAACACTGAGATCGCTGTGACACAAAAAGACCTTTTCTCT
>DLXW01000098.1:4351-6052 GCA_003448685.1 Cyanothece sp. UBA12306 | reverse complement strand
CACAAAAAGACCTTTTCTCCTAACCTTCCTAATAAGTCCCTCAGAATCCGCTTCAAACGGGCTTGATCAGCTTCAAATTCTTCTTCAGGTGTTGTACTGCGTCCTGACCATTCTCTGAGGAATAAAGGGGCAGCAAATAGCTGTGACGCGCCACCTTTTTCCCATAAACTAGAAGACGCATCTAACCAAAATTGCCAACGGTGGGAACTCCTCAAAGAACGATATTGAAAAATGGTTGCTAAGGTGACAAAACCTGGTTTTTTACCCAAATAACTTACTGGTCGAGGATTAGCTGTAATTGTTCCCCGACGCAACAATTGAATGAAATCAATGAGGGTTTCCCTCGGTGGAGGAGGTGTGGGATTATGTTGTCGGACACGGCGATCTATTTGCCAAAAATGTTGGGCCGTTTCCATCAATTCTCGTAAGGCAGCGAGTTGATCGTAGGGTAAATAAGTACCAGTCCCGACAAAATGTTTAATAGCTTGATCTAAGACTATTATGGGACTATTGAACTTTTGTTGCTGGATTTGGCTTTTAATTTCTTCGATCCATTGACAAATATCTAAATAAGCTTTTGTAGCACGATATCCTAGGCGATCCCAACGAGAAAAAGTTTCAATGGGGAGTAATTTTGGCTTTTCTAGGTCAATATGATAACAATAGTCAGCAATTAAACCAGATCTAACCGGATCGATCGCCGGAATTAATTTTTTGGCTTCGGGATCGGCTTTTTGACTCAAAACTGTTAACATTTGGGCTACATCATCGGCTAAAATCAGTCTCCCTAAACCTGGATAAATTAATCCTAATAACGATAATAAGGCCCGAACCCAGGGGGAACTAATCAGCGATCGCTGTTCATTGAGAGGTTGAATGGGAATACCTGGGGCAGAAATGATCTCAATTAAAGTATAACGGGCAATTTCGTCTAGTCTTGGGGCAATAATGGCGATTTCTTCGGGTAAAACTTGTTCACTGGTCACTGCTTCGATAATAAATTCTGCAGTTTGGCGTAATAATTCGGCGCGGGATCTAGTTGAAATTGATTGGATAAAATTGGGTAAATTTTCGATTTCTAGGGGGTTGGTGGCTAATTTAACCAGTAAGTTTCCCCATTGATTAGCTAGTCCTGGGGGTGGGGATAAAACTTCCACTCGACAACGAGAAGCTAATTTAGACAAATAATCGGGATCTGCGTTAATTCCTAGGCGAATTTGACCGTCATAATTGTAGGTGAAAACCCCTTGTACTCCGTGATCGAGAAGAAAGTTAAATAAGTCTTTAGCAATTGCTGGATAATCATCCACATCATCGGCAAAAATTGCTTGATAACGACTAATTAAATGGTCTTGGTATTTAGGATTGATTAATAAATATCGCCAATATAAGGTAGATATCAGCCCGTATGTTAAAAATCCCCTGTCTAAACACCATTTTTGCCATTCTCTGAGCAATTTTCCCCTAAGTTGGGGTAAATTTTCTAAGAAGATTTCCGAGTCATTAGAAGGTTCTAAAGGGAGATCCCCTTCTGATAACCCTTGTTCTAGAATATAGGGGATATCTTCGGACTGAAGACCACTAGATCCAGCTAACTGCAATAAATCTAGGGTTTGACGTACAAAGCGAGATTCATTAGTTCGAGTTAGTCGAAATTTTTCCGTTTCTAACTGCGATCGCCACAGTTGGGTTGCTAATTCC
>DLXW01000098.1:0-4115 GCA_003448685.1 Cyanothece sp. UBA12306 | reverse complement strand
ATTTGCTAATTCCTGTTCAGTTTCTGGACGCAATAATAAGGGAAATTGGGCCTTTAGTTGGAGTTCTTCGAATAAAAGTGGCCAAAAAAGAACAACTTCATCAGCAATAAATCCTAAAGGGGTTTTACAAATGATAGGGTAACTCCCTTGAACTGATAGAGATAATTGATCAGCTAATTCACGTCTATTTTGGTCATTTGCTGACAAAACTAAGAGGGATGAAGCTAACTTTTGATCAATACGATTATCAGCATCAATTTTGCTAAGAGGATCATGCTTTTGTCCTACCCAATCACAAAATTCCTTGACTAGACGGGTGGTTTTGCCACTACGGGTTGTTCCTTCAATCCAAAGGGGTTTCTTATCCACAGATACTCCTTAATTTAATTTGTTAATATACCATATACAATCTTTTTTCCGTAATGGAAGTTACCATTCCTATGAAACTTAAGTCTTTTATTAAAAGTACATCAGATTGGTTTTTGTCAACTCCTGAGAGGTCTCTAAATCAGGCTTATAAATCAGCTTTAAAAATCCAAGAAATTGAGAACAAACATTTTCGTGGTCAAAAAGTATCCCAGAATAATTCGGATTATGGGACAAGTGTAATTAATTATTTTGAAACAGAAGTTCAAGGTTATTTACAAAAAATCAGTATGGGACTAGGCATTTTTAAAGCAAGTCGCCTATTTCTTAATTTATCAAATTTACAAGATACAGAAAATAAGTCAGGAAATCTTGCTGCTATTTGTGATCAGCTTAAATTTATTGATGAAATTACAGCTAAATATAAGCTGTCTGAAGTTATTCAAGAAAATCCAACCAATGAATCGATTATTCCTTATTCAGACTTAGCTAAATCAACGAATATAAAAGATGAAATTAATCAAAGTTTGCCCAACTCTCAAAAATCTATTTTTGTTAAATCTCAAGAATCAGAAAATACTAACTCTAAACTAGAATCTGCTTCACAAAAAACTGGGGTATTACCCAGATCTTTTATGAATACTCTGAACCGGATCAAACAAGAAATTGATCCTAAGTCAGGAGAAACCGAAGACCAAGTTTTAAAGAAATATCGTAAATCTCGTTATCGAACTGCTTTATCAATTAAATTTATTTTATTATTAATTATTGTTCCTTTATTAACCCATCAATTAACCAAAACTTTTTTTCTAATTCCTGTAGTTGAAAAATATTTTACCTACCATGAACAAATAATCTTTATTAATAGAGACTTAGAATATGAAGCATTAGAAGAATTAAAACACTATGAAGAAACCCTTCATTTTAGAGGTTTAATTGGCTTAGGACCAGAACTAAAATCTGAACAAATAGAAGAAAAAGTCAAAGATAAAGCAACAGAAATCACTGAATCCTATAGAAATCAAGGTATCGACTCAATTGCCAATATTTTTGCTGATATATTTTCCTTAATAACTTTTACTATTGTTTTGGCAAATAGCAAAACAGAAATTGAGGTAGTCAAGTCTTTTCTGGATGAAATCCTCTATGGTTTAAGTGATCCAGCTAAGGCTTTTTTGATTATTCTGTTTACTGATATGTTTGTAGGGTTTCACTCTCCACACGGTTGGGAAGTTATTTTGGAAGGGGTTGCGCGTCATTTTGGACTACCAGAAAATAGAGATTTTAATTTTCTTTTTATTGCCACCTTTCCCGTGATCTTAGATACAGTTTTAAAGTATTGGATCTTTCGTTATCTGAATCGTATTTCTCCTTCGGCGGTAGCAACTTACAAAAATATGAATGAATAAGCTATAATTTTCTAAAAGTTAGGAAAAGTAAAACAGTCAAAAACTTGTTAATATTAATCATTACCTTTTTGCTTTGGCCTAAAACTAGAATAGCATCTCTACTTTAATTATGGTTGTTTCCTCACCTATTAATAATCCCAAAACTCCTAATCCTAAAAACCCCAAATCTCCCCGCGAAAGTGATAGAAAACTTATTTTAAGATTAGTTCCCTATCTCCGTCGTTATCCCCGTTTATTAATGTTATCGATGGGATTACTCATTCCCCTCTCTATTGCTGGTGCCGTACAACCCCTCATCATTGGCCAAGCAGTTTCCTTATTACGTCAAGAGTCTACCTGGGGATTTTTAAGCGACGTTTCTCTTCAACAAGGTATAAAATGGCTGAGTATTCTATTATTAATGACCATTATTGTTCGATTTATTTGTACTTCTGGCCAAGGATATTTAGTACAAAAAATGGGTCAAACAATTACCGCAGATATTCGCAAAGATTTGTTTAACCATGTTACTTCTTTAGGTACAAGTTTTTTTAATCGTACCCCAGTAGGACGTTTAGTAACACGCTTAACCAGTGATGTAGAAGCACTAGGGGATGTATTTTCTAGTGGTGCAATTGGTGTTTTAAGTGACTCAATTTATATTTTGGTGATTATGATCACCATGTTTACAGTCCAAGCAAAATTAGCCTTAATGTTAATATTACTGATTATTCCGGTGACTGGATTAATTGTGTATTTTCAAGGTCAATATCGTAAAGCAAATTATCAAGCAAGGGAAGAACTTTCTCAACTAAATTCAATGTTACAAGAGAATCTTGCTGGAATTAATATAGTTCAATTATTCCGTCGAGAACCTTTGAATGCAGAGTTATTTCATCAAGTTAATCAGAAATATAGACAAGCTCTTGACAAAACAATATTTCATGATTCAGCAGTTTCTGCTACCTTAGAATGGATTAGTTTAGTCGCAATTGCAGGGGTTCTTTGGTTAGGAGGAAGTTTTATTCTGAATGATGCTATTACCTTTGGTACCTTATCTGCTTTTATTCTTTATTCACAACGTTTGTTTAATCCTTTACGTCAATTTGCTGATAAATTTACTATGTTTCAAGCAGGATTTACGGCCATAGAACGTATCAGTGAATTAATGAATGAACCCATTGAAATTCCTGAACCTGAAAATAAAATTACTTCTTTATCAACATTACGTCAACAAAATACAAAAGGAGAAATTCGTTTTGAGAATGTTTGGTTCGGTTACAAAAAAGACGAGTATGTTCTCAAAAACTTAAATTTGACTATTCATCCAGGAGAAAAGATTGCGTTAGTTGGCCCTACAGGTGCAGGAAAAAGTTCAATAATTCGTCTATTGTCGCGATTGTATGACCCCACTCAAGGCAGAATTTTGATTGATGGTGTGGATATTAGAGATATTTCCAAAAAAGAATTACGGCAATATGTTGGGGTTATTTTACAAGAAACTTTTCTATTTTCTGGCGATGTTATTAGGAACATTACCCTCGGAGAAGATTACTGTCTAGAACGGGTTAAAAATGCTGCACAGTTAACTAATGTTGATAAGTTTATCGATGAACTTCCCCAAGGTTATCAAACGGAAGTAAGGGAAAGAGGCACTAATTTGTCTGGGGGACAAAAGCAACTTTTAGCATTTGCTAGGGTTGCTATTCGTAATCCTCGGGTGTTAGTTTTGGATGAAGCAACTTCTAGTCTAGATATCAAAACTGAAACCTTAATTCAAGAAGCTTTAGGTCATTTATTTGTCAATAAGACTGCTATTATTATTGCTCACCGACTCTCAACAATTCGGGATGTAGATCGTATTTTGGTATTAAAACAAGGGGAGTTAATTGAGTCAGGAACCCATGAAGAGTTGTTAAATAAAAATGGTTTGTATAGTGATCTATATAAACTTCAAATGATGGGTTATAAAGAATATTCAATATAATCTATCGGTTTTTAGTCTCAATTCCAGCTTAAATTTTCAAGTAATTACAGTTATATTGAACAGTTTTTCCGAAAAATTTGATGTTCTTCTGTTGCTATTCCTTGCTGTAATACTTCTAAAACTTGAGCTAAATTTCCTGATAATAAAGCGGGTACATTTAGCCATAAACCTGGATAAATTTTGCTTTTAATGACTCCTTTCTCATCAGGTTCTAGTTTAATATATTTACCTTCTTTTAATCTAAACCAATCAAATTCGCTATCATAAAAACGCCAAACCAAATATTCTTGCACTTGGTTACGTCTGTAAGCTTTTAATTTATCATGTAAGTCAATAGAAACTGTACTCGCAGCAATTTCAACAATTAATTCTGG
>DLXW01000221.1:10349-16854 GCA_003448685.1 Cyanothece sp. UBA12306 | reverse complement strand
TTTTTTCAAGAGCTCTAATGAGAACTATCGGATGCTTAATACCGATATTGCTCAACAGACTATGAAGGTGGTAGATAGAAGCATGAGGTCTTTCCTGGGTTTGCTTAAGGCTATTAGTATAGGACGCTGTGACCAAAAACCACAACTGCCTAAATACTTGGCAAAAGACGGATATTTCCCTTTGATTATTCCTAGAATAAAAGTTAAGAACGGGGTCTTTAAAATTCCCCTGTCTCAACAATTTAAAAAGGAATATGGTGAGATTAAAATTCAACTCCCAGAAAGACTTAATGATAAAAATATTAAGGAGGTACGAATACATCCAAAATACTCGGCTCGATGGTTTGAAATCGAGTATATTTATGAGGATGAAAAAATAGAAACATCTGTTACTCCTAACAAAGCAATTGCTATTGATTTGGGGGTTGATAATTTGGCGGCTTGTTTTGACACTGAAGGGCATCAATTTTTGATTGATGGAAAAAGACTGAAAAGCATTAATCAGTGGTATAACAAACGCAATGCCGAACTGCAATCTTTTAAAGACAAACAAGGCATTAAAGCCTTTACTAATCAACAGGCTAGACTTTATCAATGGCGTAATGATCGTGTTCGAGATTATTTGAATAAAACAGCCCGAATAATAATCAGCCATTGTTTGAGTCAACAAATCGGTAAATTGGTGGTCGGGTACAATCCAGGCATCAAACAAGAGATTAATATCGGACGTTCTAATAATCAGAATTTTGTTCAGATTCCTTTCTGGAAACTGAGACAAAAGCTTAAAGCTTTGTGTTCTCGATACGGAATTGAGTATTTTGAGCAAGAGGAATCTTATTCGTCCAAGGCTAGTTTTTATGACCAAGATAAAATCCCTGTTTACAATGCCGATAACCCCAGTAAGCATAAGTTTTCTGGTAAAAGAATTAAACGGGGTTTGTATCGGACAAAGGATAAACATTTAGTGTCTAGCGATATTAATGGAAGTGCGAATATTTTAGTTAAAAGTAAGCACAGACTCAGTTTTGAGCGAGTGTCTAGGGGGTTTTTGGCTAACCCTTTAAGGATTTTTGTCTCTTAAGAATCCACTCGCCATAAGGGCAGTGGAGTGTCAACGTGAGTGATGAAAACGTAGATTATCTCTACTCAATTGATCGAGCTTAGTCACTCCCATCAATTTCATATCACGCTCAATTTCACTGCGCATATTACCTAAAGCACGCTCAACTCCTGCTTGCCCAGCAGAAGCCAAGGCATAAAGATAGAATCGCCCACCTGAACAGGCTTTAGCTCCCACAGATAGAGCCTTAAGCACATGGGTACCGCGCTGAATACCACCTTCGCAAATGACATCGATTTTATCACCAACAGCATCACAAATTTCTGCAAGTTGATCAAAGGGGCTACGCGAACCATCAAGCTGACGGCCGCCGTGGTTAGAAACCATAATACCCGTACAACCAATATCAACAGCACGCTTGGCATCTTCCACACTCATTATCCCTTTCAGTGCAAACTGCCCATTCCACTGCGAGCAGAGTTTTTCAGCATCATTCCAATTCATGGATTGATCTAGCATCGTTGAAAAATAATCGCCAACAGAGACTGCTAAATTCGTTCCCTGCGAGACATAGCCAGATAAATGCGGCATATCGAACTTTTCTTTTGTGAGAAAGTTCCAAGCCCATGTTGGGTGCGCCGCAAAACTCACTAAGGAGTCAAGGGTTAATTTTGGTGGCGAAGTAAATCCGGTACGCAAATCTCGTTCGCGATTACCACCAGTAATGGTATCGACGGTTAATGCCAACACATTAAAGTTCGCTGCTCGTGCGCGTTCAAGCAACGCATCATTCAAGCCGCGGTCTTTATGGAAGTAGAACTGAAACATCTTCGGCGTGTTTGCGATCTTGGCGATTTCTTCAACGGTTACTGTCGCCAGTGAAGACACCCCAAACATCGTGCCATATTCTGCCGCAGCCCTCGCAACCGCACGCTCTCCTTCGTGATGAAAAAGGCGTTGCAATGCTGTCGGGGCGCAGTAGATAGGGATGTCTAGTTTTTGCCCCATCACCTCAACTGACATATCCACATTTTCCACACCGACAAGCACGTTGGGAATAAGATCACAGTCTCCATAGGCTTCAGTGTTACGCCGATAGGTCTGTTCATCATCGGCCGCTCCATCGATGTAATTAAAAATTGCTCCTGGTAGTCGGCGTTTCGCTAATTTTCGGAAATCCTGAAAATTGTGACAGTCATGCAATCTCATAAAATACCTCAGTGTTTGTAGTAAGCCCTTTAGGGCTTAAGTATCGGGCTAAAGCCCTTACTACGAACTTAAATCTATTGCCTCATTTTAGCTGTGTCAGTCCACTACAAGATCCGCGATCGCACTGTACCAGATCGACTAAATCAGGAAGTCATCAAGAGACCTGCCAGCATCGAGTTGTTCTTGGATTGCCGAAGGCGTTCGCCCCTGACCTGTCCAGATTTTTTGTTCGCCATTATGATCTACATACTTATATTTTCCGGGCCGTGGAGCACGCTTGGATTTCCGTCCTCCTGAGGCTTCGCCTGCTAGTGCCGAAATAACCATATTCTTGTCAAGCCCGAGCTGTTTGATTTGCTCTGCGATATCAGTCAATTTAGCCTCTTGGGCATCTTTTGTCTCTAGTGTCGCTTCTTCATCCCTTCGTCGCTCAACCACGATTTCTCAAGTGACTAGAAAATCAGGGGTGCAGGTTCCCCGCCCGTCTTGATGCAGTCGCTCCTTGATGGGAACCACCAACATCGCGCTGCATCGCTTTAGGGCGCACAGTCCAAGTGTTTTTGTGCTATACTAATCTTACGCCAAAAAATATAGCGTCAGATGATAGTTTTAGAGTTCAAGGTAAAAGGGAAAACAAAGCAATATCTAGCCATTGACGAAGCCATCAGAACATCCCAATTTATTCGCAATAAGTGCTTGCGTTATTGGATGGATGGTCAGAAGGTTAATCGTACTGAACTTTATCGGTACAACACTCAACTGCGTTCTGAGTTTTCCTTTGTCAATGCTCTAAACTCTCATGCTTGCCAAGCTTCTGTTGAAAGATGCTGGTCATCAATTGCTAGATTTTTTGATAATTGTAAAAAACAAATTCCTGGAAAGAAAGGATATCCACGTTTTAAGAAAAATACTCGTTCTGTCGAGTATAAAACCAGTGGATGGAAACTTTTAGACCCGAAACATATTGAGTTTACTGATAAAAAAGGAATTAGTAAACTTAAGCTAGTCGGGACATGGGATTTAGCTTTTTATCCTCAAGATAAAATTAAACGAGTTAGGTTAGTGCGTAGAACAGATGGTTATTACTGTCAATTTTGTATTTCTGTTGATGTCAAAGAGGAATTAGATCCAACTCAGAAAACCATTGGTTTAGATGTTGGTTTAAAGGAATTCTATACTGATTCAATGGGAAAAACTGAACCCAACCCTAGATTTTATCGTCAAGGAGAAAAACGATTAAAGTTTCATCAACGTCGTGTTTCTAGTAAAAAGAAAGGCTCAACCAACCGTAAAAAAGCCATTAATAAACTTGGTCGTAAACACCTCAAAATAAGTAGGCAACGTGAAGAACACGCTAAGAGACTAGCGCGTTGCGTAATCCAATCTAACGATTTGGTCGCTTACGAAGATTTGAGAATTAAGAACTTGGTTAAAAACCATTGTTTAGCCAAGTCAATTAATGATGCAGGTTGGTATCAATTTAGAAAATGGTTAGAGTATTTTGGAAAAAAAATGGGCAGAGTAACTGTTGCAGTTAATCCTGCTTATACAAGCCAAAATTGTTCTAATTGTGGGGCTGTCGTTAAAAAATCTCTATCTACAAGGACTCATGTTTGTGCTTGTGGATGTCAATTAGATCGCGATGAAAACGCAGCCATTAATATTCTTAATCGAGCCTTGGGTACTGTAGGGCATACAGGAACCTGGATCTTAGATCCGAACGCTTCAGGAGATTTGTCCTCTACTTTTGTTGGAGCAATCCTGCATCAGCAAGACGAGTCGTTGATCGAAGAATCCCCGTACCTTTAGGTCGGGGAGTGTCAACAGAGCCAAACAGTTCACCTACAACCTTCATCCCATCCAACAAGAAGGTATTGACAATCTCCAGTGCTTTATGACCTGCATCTAAACCGATCTTTAACGCATCATCCAATCCAATCCGCTCACCATCAATAATATGTTGCTTCAAGCGTTGGTCGATGGGCAAATCTGCTAAGGAAGGACCCGATCTAGCATCCTTTGCACTCACCCCTGCAAAAATTTCTGTCAGCTTCGTCAAGGGATCATAGGTGCAAATATCTCCTTCAAATTGGCGATTGTCATAAATCAAATCGCGACATACCTGTTGATGTTCTTCGTCAATCTTCGATAAGGGCAAAATCTTGGCTGCGGAGACAATGGACCCATCCATACCAGCTTTCATGGCTTCATTGAGGAAGACGGAATTTAAGGTGATACGAGTGGCTGGACTCAACCCAAAAGAAATGTTAGAAACCCCGAGCATAAAATGGACACCGGGCAGATTTTCCCGAATCAGTTGAATTGATTCGATGGTTGCTTTGGCATTTTCCCGATCCTCCTCAATCCCAGTTGAAATCGGTAGGGCTAAGGTATCATAGAAAATTTCATGGGGTGGAATCCCAAATTTGAGCGCATCCTCATAAGCTCGTTTGGCGATCTCGAATTTTTTCTTGGCGGTTCGAGCCATTCCCTCTTCATCGATACAGCCGATGACAACTCCTGCACCATATTCTTTGGCCAATTGCAACACTTTAAAAAATCGCTCTTCTCCATCTTCATAATTAGTGGAATTGAGCAAACATTTGCCCCCAGCGACCTTGAGACCTGCTTCCATTTTTGTCCACTCGGTGGAGTCCAGCATCAGTGGGAGAGTCGTATTAGTCACCAGTCGTGATACCAGTTCTCGCATATCCCGTTCTCCATCACGCCCAACGTAATCTACGTTTACGTCCAGCATATGCGCGCCTTCTTTGACCTGGGATTTGGCGATCGCCAATAACCCATCCCAATCATCTTCATTCAAAAGCTTGCGGACTTTTTTAGAACCACTGGCATTTAATCGCTCGCCAACGATTAAAAAAGAATTATCCTGCTCATAGGTTTGGGCGGAATAAATGGAAGCTGCTGCTGGGGTATAGAAGATGGGTTCTCGAAGCTCACCCACGGCATTTTTTCGCACCGATCGCTCTTTTAGTTGGGTATGTTCCACAGCATCGGCTAAAGCTTTAATATGTGCTGGCCGCGTACCGCAACAACCACCAACAATTTGAACGCCATGTTCCGCAATGAACCCAGTCATGGCAGTTGTATATTCTTCGGGGGTCATTTTATAAACCGCCTGACCGCCAACATTTTCTGGTAGTCCCGCATTGGGAATACAGGAAATGGGGAAGGGGGAATTTTCTGATAGATATTTAATATGAGAGGTCATCAAATTGGGACCCGTGGCACAATTTAGCCCCAAAATATTAATGGGGAAGGGTTCCAAAATTGCCAGCACCCCAGAGATATCTGTCCCTACCAACATGGTTCCCTGAATTTCCATGGTCACCGAAACCATTAAGGGGAGTCGTGAACCTTTTTTGGCAAATACCGCTTCAAAGGCACTCAATGCGGCTTTAATTTGCAGAACGTCTTGACAGGTTTCCACGATGAAGAGGTCGGCTCCCCCGTCATAGAGACCTTCTGCTTGCACCATGAAGCTCGATCGCAATTCATCATAGGTAATATGGCCGAGGGTGGGTAGCTTGGTTCCTGGACCGATGGAACCTGCGACAAATCTAGGTTTTTCGGGAGTGGTAAACTCATCGGCACAACTGCGCGCTAACTCTGCGGCCTTTCTACTTAGCTCGTAGGCGCGATCGGCTAAATCGTACTCTGCAAGGACTAAAGGGCTAGATCCAAAGCTATCGGTCTCGACAACATCCGCCCCGGCTGCAAGAAAATCACGATGGACCTTGGCCACTGCTTCTGGCTTGGTGATGACTAAATATTCATTACAGCCTTCATATTCTGGTCCACCAAAGTCCTCGGCGGTTAAGTTTTGGGATTGGATGTTAGTTCCCATCGCACCGTCAAAGATTACCACTGGACGATCCGGATTTTGGAGCCGTTCGAGAAATGAAGTCTTTAATTGAGGTTTGGACGTTTCAATACTTAGCATTATACGTAATTGTTATAGTTGGTCTCGGACTTTTCCTGCAACCTTGTTATTTTTAACCCCAAAGCAGGTCTGTTTGGAAGGCTGAGGAGAAATTTTGAGAACGATTATCATTCTTAAAATTAATATAACACAACAATGCTTCGTCTTTATTTACAATTGTGTCGGGTTAGGGGCATCGCCTTAAGGAAGTTCCTCACTCCGTTCCGGCGCTATCGCACAGAAGTCAACCCACCCCTAACCCCTCCCAAGAGGGGAAGTTACTCACTAAGTTC
>DLXW01000221.1:9759-10205 GCA_003448685.1 Cyanothece sp. UBA12306 | reverse complement strand
GGGAAGTTACTCACTAAGTTCCGACACTATCGCACAGAAGTTATTTTTGTGCCTATTTTTTAAGTAATTATTATTATTAAAAGTTTTAAAATCATAAAACTAAACTATTAAATCTTCCGAAATTTTACAGCAAGAAATTACTGATAAATCAGGCTGAACACGGAAAGAAACTCAGTAAGTGGTAAAAAGAAATCGTTTTTTATCTCTTAACAGAAGTTAACCCCAAACCCCTTGAAAAAATGGAAAAAATGGGTTAATCTAAGGTGAGATAACCTAACAAAAAAAGGTAGGAAGAAAACAGACTTTCTAAAATACCATGGTGACTACTGTAACTTCTTCTCAATTAAAGATTCCTCCTTTAGAAAATGGTGACAAGCTCACTCGCAAGGAATTTGAGCATCGTTATCATGCTATGCCTAATCTGAAAAAAGCAGAATTAATTGAAG
>DLXW01000221.1:428-9555 GCA_003448685.1 Cyanothece sp. UBA12306 | reverse complement strand
AAAAAAGCAGAATTAATTGAAGGAATTGTTTATATGGCATCGCCTTTGCGAGTAAAAGGACATGGAGAACCTCATTCTGATATTATGACTTGGCTAGGAACTTATAAAGCTTCAACGCCAGGATTAATGTGTGCCGATAACGCCACTGTGCGTCTTGATGCTGATAATGAACCTCAACCAGATGCACTGCTCAGAATTAAAATAGGTGGACAATCAACCATTAGTGAAGATGATTATGTAGAAGGTGCGCCGGAATTGATCGTCGAAATTGCTGCTTCTACTGCTTCTTATGACTTACATCAGAAACTTAATGTTTATCGTCGTAATCAAGTTCAAGAATATTTAATCTGGCGAGTTTATGATAATGAATTTGATTGGTTCAAGTTAGAAGAAAGCAAATATATTCAACTTGAACCTAATAAGGATGGGGTAGTTTGCTCTCAAGTTTTTCCTGGATTATGGTTAGATAAAATGGCTTTATTGGCAGGAGATTTAGCTCAAGTTTTAGCCATTTTACAGTTAGGTTTAGGGACACCAGAACATCAATCTTTTGTAAAAAAGTTATCAGAACATTAATCTCTAGCTGAGGAGAAATTACTAATTAAATTAATATTGATTGTGATCCGTTGGTTGGATTATCTGTTAAATCTTCCGAAATTGGTTTCACTAAAAGTTAACTGTAAACGTTTGGGGAATATTGAATAATCTTTTTATATATGTATCAAAATATGATAATTTTCCTCTTTTTGTCTTTTGCCTTTGCGAAGCGCGTGAACTCGTAAAAAAACAAAGGAAAATCAATAATTGATAATGGAGTGTGATGGCGATATATTACAGCTTTTTTAGTCTTGCGAGGAACCATTAATTATTTGTTGAGCCATTGGCAGAAGCTTGGTACAATCTACTGACTGGCTACAATACAACCAAGCAAAGATAGATACACAAACAAATTCAAAATATTCTGAGTAGGGTAGGTGCCCCACAGGTGTAGTGTATCGTAATTCAAAGGTGAGATCCTCGTATCCCTTAAACTCTTTTCCCATTCCTAATAGTCCTTTTGTCCTCCAACCGACCCGATCGCAAAACTTGTGCCAGATTTTTTTATTATACTGTGTTCTTCCTCCAAGTTCATCATAATAGATTTCTTTCTGGACGCTGAAGCCAAATTTTCCTTTGCTGTAGTGTACCCAGAGTTGATCAATGGTGTGTACGTCACCAATTTAGAGGTCACTAATTTCTTAAATTCTTGATATTGAGCAGGATTTTTTCTTTCTAAATACTTGTTAATATCTCCTTTATCCATCGCTCTCTTATCAGGATTTCTGAGAACACAAGGAAAGACAGGGATTGATTTTTCTAAAGCATATTCATACTCAAGATGGGTATAACTTTTGCCTGTTTCTTTATCTATACTTCCATATCTTCCCCCTAAAATTAGGAGATAAACATCAGATTGATCTATCCAGTGTTTAATGACTTCCCATTGAGATTGATCTCCTGCCGTGAATAATTCCATCCCTGCCGGAATATGTTTAGCTTCTAGAACAGCTTGTACGGCGGCCTGTCGTTCTTCAATTAAATCAAGATAGGTAGAAGAGACGAAAACTTGTAATCGTTTAGGAAAGTCAACCATTTTTGTTTTATTTACTCTCTACCTTGTCTTTTCAAGATAACAATAAAGTCAATAATACTAAAAACTGTTTAACAATGGCAACCACAATTGAATTAAACAGCCCCAAATTTAGCTAATTATACCAAATCCGCTTATTATCGTAGAGTAATATTCTATCTCCCCCTGCCTCCTCTGCTTCCTCTGCTCATCAAGATGACTGTCTACTATCTAAAGCAGATTGAGTATTAAAAGTCCACCCCAAGCAAGAAATAAAGAGAAAACCATCGCAGCGATCGCCTGTTTACCTAACATTAATAAGGCAAATCGAGAAGATTTTTCCTGCATAATGGTTAACAAAGTAACTAAACAAGGTAGTAATACTCCTGCTAGATAAACCCCAGTCAAAACTTGTAATGGAGTCAACATAGCCAAGGTTTCTGGTTCCGCAAAAAGCAATAATCCATCTTTGCGAATAGAAGCTAAAACAATAGGTAATGAAGCTTCAGGGGGTAGATTAAACCATCCCATTAAAGGATTAATAATATTAGCTAAAGTTGCAATCACTCCTAACCAATTCAATACAGAAGCAATAATGGTAATAATTACAAAGATGGGAATCGCATTGAACAAAAATTGCTGAATAGTTGACTTAGCTTCGCGCCAAATTACCGACCAACGGGGAAATTCTAAAAATGCTCTTCCTTCAATTACCAGGGAATTTTGAGTCGATTTGGCTGTAGGGGAAGAAATGATGCGAGTATAGATTAAAGTAGTTATGGTTAGGTACAGTAAGTAAGGAATTACCAAATAAGTTAACGAAGCCGCACTAAACACCCCTAAAGTTGCGCCAAACTGATAAGAACAAGCCGAACCAAAAGCAATCGCCGAAATACAAGTTCCTCTAGAACAACTAGAACAGCCACGAGTGTTAATTACCGCAGGAACATTACAGCCAAACCCCATAATAACTCGCACTAAATCCCTTCCCGATAACCCGAACAGACGCAGTAAAGGATCGAGAGTAATCGTAATCCGTTCTACCAAACCACTAGCTTTATATGCGCCCAAGAATAAAGCATAAACAACGACGGTCGGCATTGCCCAAATAAACAGTAAAGGCCCCATAGTTACCAGTCCATATTGACCTATCAGTATTTCTCTTAACCCGATCGGGAGTTGTGATAACGGTTCAATCACAGAAGCGATGGCCGCTTGCATTACGGGGTCTACTAAAGTGGCAAAGGAGTTAGCCCCCCAAACAGCAATAATGGCAGGAATCAGTAATAAGGCGATCGCTACTAACCAGCCCAGGTTCGGATGCTCTAGGAGCGTCGGTTGCGGTTGGATGTGCCAGCCTGCCCTTTGAGGAATCCATTGTGGGGGAAAAGGATGAGGTTCTCGTAGAGCCGCTACAATAAAGTTTTGCTGTTCTGCTGTAAGGTAGCGAGCATCTACAGTTACGATGCTCAGGTTAGAGGTTTTGCTCCACTCTCGCACCACTTGTTGATGGTGGATGGTTGAGGATAGCTTATCCCAAAAAGTAATCACCACAATACCCCGTTTATCTGCTACCAAGGGTAATAAATCTGCTAAATCTCGATCCACGTCGGTTGCCTTGACTACTAATAGTACGGTGTCATTCTCTTGCAACTGTCTCAAAGCTTGTCTAGTAGTTACGCTGTCGGAACGATAAAGAATTCCCGGGGTATCAATAAAAGTATAGGCTTCAGATTGATAGGTTTCGCAAGCTACTGTAGACCCACGAAAATTATCACTATATGCAGATTTGCCCGTCAGAGAGGCAATTAGTTGGGACTTGCCCGTATTTTCTTGGCCAATGACAACAACACAATCTCGCTCTATTTTTGAGGCTGTAAAGATATTCAATTGTTTCTACATCAGTCTCGGTTTTTACGGGAAGTTGAAAATGCTCGGCGACAGTCTCCAAATAAAAGGCATACTCTTTCCCCGAAAGATGTTCCCGCCTAAACCTGAGGGCAGGAGAAGTATTCAAAACCACCGCGTTGAGATCTAATAATCCAAACCCTTGACTGGGAAAAGATGGCGTAATCAAGCGCATTTCTTCTGGCCAACGACTAAAAGAAGCTCCGACTTGATGCCGTTCTAAAATAACAAAGTTTTCAATTCCTAAATCTTTTAAGACTACCCCACAACCAATTCCAGCAGCCCCAGCCCCGACAATGACAACATCAAATTGGGGATTCTTGGTATTCATGAGCAGACAACCTCGAGATACTTTTTGGGTAAGAATGATTATCATTATCATTTTAGCCGTTAATGAGTTAATATACAAAGAGAATGTATATCAACCCATAGAGTCAATCTACCTGTTGGTTGTTTTCTTGCCCATAAGTTAACTACTCCGAAAAATTATGCAAATAGTGGATAAACAGTCCCGAAATAATGAAACAATGGATTCACCCAAACGGGGGGTACCTGTAACAATTATTACCGGGTTTCTCGGAAGTGGAAAAACAACACTGCTCAACCATATTTTAACCAATCAAGAAGGAATAAAAACAGCCGTTTTAGTGAATGAGTTTGGAGAAATTGGCATTGATAATGAGTTAATTGTTAGCACTGAAGATAATATAGTTGAACTCAATAATGGCTGCGTCTGTTGCACAATTAATCAAGATTTAGTTCAAGCAGTTTATAAAGTTTTAGAGCGTCCTGAGAAAGTAGATTATCTAATTGTTGAAACCACAGGATTAGCTGATCCGCTTCCAGTTGCCTTAACGTTTTTGGGAACAGAATTAAGAGAGATAACTCGTCTAGATTCTATCGTTAGTATGGTAGATTGTGCTAATTTCAGCCTTGATTTGTTCGATTCTGAAGCTGCTCAGAGTCAGATTACTTATGGAGATATCATTGTTTTAAATAAGACTGATTTGGTAGATGAAGGTGAGGTTAATTCTTTAGAAAATAGAATTAGGGATATTAAAGAATCTGCTAGAATTTTGCGCACTAAGAAATCTCAAGTTTCCTTGCCTTTAATTCTGAGTGTGGGATTATTTGAATCTGATAAATATTTTGAGCATCAAGAAGTTGAACAGAACCACCATCATGATCATGATCACCATCACCATGATCACCATGATCATCATCACCATGATCACCATTCCCATCATTTAGAAAATGATGGTTTTACCTCCATTTCTTTTGAAAGCGATAAACCTTTTTCTCTTCGGAAATTTCAAGATTTTCTAGATAACCAAATCCCAAAAAATGTTTTTCGAGCTAAAGGCATTTTATGGTTCAATGAAAGTAAAGATCGCCACATTTTTCATCTCAGTGGTAAGCGGTTTAGTTTAGAAGATGATCAATGGAAAGGGACACCCAAAAATCAATTGGTTTTGATTGGACAAAATTTGGATAAGGATAAATTATATCAACAGATCAAGCATTGTTTGTCTGTTCCTACCACAACCAAAGGCAAAGGATTGGATTAATTCGATTTAACCCCCCTGGCGAGAAATCCCCGATTGAGGAACGAAAATCGAGGGGACGCTCCGCGCAACTTCGGTGGGAGGGCCAGGGAACCTAAGTTTTGTGATACAATGGGGGTGGTCGTAAGGTAAGAACCTGAATTGTAGCCAGACTTGGAGTGTATCCATCCAAGATGAGAGTGAAAGACAATCGGAAGACGGGACCTCCAGAGCTTGGGAAATACAAGAAAAATTGAATAAACCAGATAAAGTACCCAGGGACTCTGGGAAACGAAAACGCCTGGTTAGTCGTTCTGTCGGGGAACCAACAGTGGGAGATGCCCTCATCGCTTGTACCAATGTGTTCTAGATAAGTGGCGAAACCTCGTATAAATGGGAATAACCAGGAATGCCCTATCGTGAGTTAGGGAGGTTCCCGGCACAAAGCGTAGCGGCCTGCGTGGGAGGATGTCACTTACCAAATCCCTTTTTCTCGCCATAGTAAACTGTTTTGAACTCCAAGCGATCGCTATTAGGACTATAAAGGGTGTAAGTAGCCTTTCCAGGTTCTCTACCGACATTCCCCACCCCTACAACCCTTCTTTTCGGTGCAGTCATGGTTTGCGTGGGTTCCTGGCGATCTAAAGTCATGACCGAACTATTAACCGAACCCCCTTGTAGTACATATTCAAACACTTGACCAGAACGACCACAAAAAAGATAATTGGCTTCTACTCTTTGCAAACGGTCTAGCATTTGCCAGGGTGGGGTTTCGGGGGTTAACTCATCACTGGCACTAACGGTGCTACCGTGAATTAACAGACAATCTAATTCAAAGAAGCCAAAATGACAATTACGTAACCATTGTACCGTTTCACGAGATACGGAATCCCAAAGACGTTTTACAGTTTCCATACCAAAGCGATCAATTAATTCTGTGGGTTCTGCTGTTGAACCCACAGCGTGTAAAGCAAAGCATTGTTCCTCCCACCAACCGACACATACTTGGGGTTCTAACTCTCCAGGTAAAGGATTTTGAATTCGTTTAATTACCTTTTCGCTATCGGGGGTGGCTGCTATGATATCCCCTAAAATATACAATGCTTCTACAGGAATGCGTTGGCGTTTAATATCTGCCAATACTGCCTCGTAAGCTGCGATATTTCCTTCAATTCCACTTAATATTGCCCACATTGATCTGCGTGTTTTTAATAATGATAATCATTATATCAAATACTTGAACCATAATAAATTGATAAAATCAGTATAGGTATATCGCCATCGGTAAATCAAACGTATGTATGAAATCGAAGAATTAAGGAAAAAAATTGAAGCACAGGACTATATTGGTGCTTTGCAAATTATTGATGAAATAGATGAAATGTCAAAAGAAGATAAGCTTAATAAAATCTACAGCTATATGGTGATTCTTTTGCTTCATCTAATTAAACAACAGGCAGAAAAAAGAACCACTAGCTCCTGGGATAGATCTATTTTTAACTCAATTGACAATATCAATCGTACCAATAAGAGAAGAAAGTCAGGGGGTTATTATGCCACTAGAGATATCTTACAAGAAATAATTGACGAAGCATATCCGCGAGCAATTAAAGAGGCTTCTTTTGAAGCATTTGAAGGAAAACTAACTGTCGATCTGCTGGAAGAAAAAGTCGATCGCAATGTGATTAAAAAGAAAGCTCTTTCACTTTTAGAATGTAACTGAATTTATTGACGAAATGCAGAAAAAATATGGCATTTCAAGTTACAACGACAAAAACAGCACAATTATAATAAGTCTTGCTGCACATTTTCGTAGGGATCAACGGCCGTTGACCCCTATAATATCAACATCCGTAGTCCAACTTAATGAAAATGGTATAATTCTTGAACGATCGCCCTTTTAACTATTGCGCTACTTTATTAAAATAAAATCATAAAACCTTCTTGTTTAAAATGGTTATCATGAGTTAACACCTCATTAATTTTTAAACGTTGCATAACTGTCATAGAAATACAATCTGTTAGGCTATATTCTTTATCTAAGCGACGACGATATAAATTAAAACCTCCAAGAAAAGACTCTCTATTTTGAGGAATGACTTGAATATGAGTATTTTTCATAATATCATCAACAAATTGTACAGTATGTCTCCTGAGAGGAACGATGGCCGACAGAAAATTTAAGACCTCAATTAAAACTTCATCTGTTGTCACAATCTTAACATTTTTTAGAGTAGATGTAACTTCTATGACTCGTTGATGCCAACTATCTTTTTTATTGATTAAAGCCACCCAATAAAACGTATCTGCAAAAATTTGTTTCATAGACTTTTCTTAGGAGTTCCATAAAGATAATGATCATGTTCTTCTGCCCCATCAACAGGAAAACTATTAAGTTCTTCTTCTGTCAAATCATACTTACTAACCATGTTTAAAATTGATTCTCCTGTTGTTTCTTCCCCAAGGTCATCTTGCGTCAGATGAGTTTCTAAAGTCTCTTTAAGTTTATTCAAAACCTTATCTAAAGAACTATCTTGGTAATCAATGGAATCTAACTCAGGAAAATTAACTGAATATCCATCTGAGTTCTTAGCAACCACAATATTTATTTTGTCAACCATCTTTATACCTCCAGGGGACTCCCGTTATAGGTCAGGCGGACGCATCGAGGCGTAGCCGAGTACCGCCGAACCCTTAACGGGAGGGGAATGGAGGTCAACAAATAAACTGAGCGAAGCGAATCGTTTTTATTAAGCATAATTGTACCCGTCGTTACGATGAATGTGTGTCAAATATTTAGGATGAACATCAAACTTTTTATCAGGTAATTGAAGAACAAAACTAGGGCGAAATCTGATAGCAATTCTACCTGTATATTGACCAGCAAACTTACCTTTAGAGATTGATGCTGATACCAAGTCTCCTGTTTGAAATCCTTGAAAGAATTTAGCTTTTGGAGCATGACTTTTAGGAAAACCAAACTTATTAGGACGACATCTTTGTCTTGTTCCGTGACCTGTTGCTTTAATTAGTAAAGGTTGATTAGTCTTGAAAACTAAATTTAATGGTACTTTTCCGACACAAGCAGCATCTTGCCAGTGGGATTTAGGAATCTTTAACCGTTTTCGATTAAACTTAGTTAACCCACCACTTCCTGTCTCTACTGGTAATCCTAATTCTTTGAGAGAATTAAACAATTTCCAACGAGTAGAATTAACGGCAGCAGCATCTTTTAACGGTGTTTTAGCCTGTTTTAAAATGCGATTAATTAAGTCAGGTTTCCCTTTCAAGAAGTCTTTAATATCTTGGTTTCCTTTGGCTTGGTTGCAATCGTGACAAGCTAGGGTTAAGTTAGAAACTCGGTCACTTCCTCCTTTACTTCTGGGATGAATGTGGTCAACTTCAAAGGGTTTATCTGTTGCTCCACAATATTGACAAATTCGATTAAATTTAGCTAATAAATATTCTCGAACTTCCCAACCGTAAAGGGTTCCGTGTTGATATTCTACTCCACTAATTTCTGGTTTTTCTTGTTTCTGTAAGTCAAATTTAACCAACTCAACAGAAAGGGAATTAATGGGACAATACCTAATTAATCTTTTTACCCAAGTTAAAGTAGTTTCTACCCGATGTTGTAAGCTTGGAGGTAGCCAACCTTTAGGTCGTTTTCTATTAAGAAATCGCGGTTGACGATAACGAGTTTTTCGTCCACGTCTCCCCCTTCTTAATTGTCGTCTTGAGGTTAAATTATCTTTGATTTGTTGACCTCTATGCTGTAATTCGGCTCCCCAAATTACTTGATTATTTTGTACTAGAGCAATGCCCGTAAATTTTGACCCTGGGTCAAGTTTTATAATTATATTTTCAGGGCTTTCTGTTACTTCCTCCTTGAGAATAATAGTAAAAGGATAACGTCGAAATACGGCGGCTTTCCCTTCTTTTAAAAGCCGTCTTGCCTGTCCAGGGTGAACAGGATTTAATGGCTTTTTAGTTGTGTCTAAAACGAATACAAAATTTGGCATTTTAGTCTCCCGTTAGGGGTAATGTTTGCCTCGCTTAGTTATCT
>DLXW01000221.1:0-237 GCA_003448685.1 Cyanothece sp. UBA12306 | reverse complement strand
ACTCTAACCTTGTTATGTTTAATTCACTTCGTTAACCCGTTTAGCGATGTTTAAAATTAAACGACAGGGCTTAAAACTGGCACGCATTTTAAGGTGTCTTGAGTTAGATAACGTTTACTCAAAATTTGAGTAAGCTGGTCACGTTATGGGCTTTGGCAAGCCCCCGTTATATTGCCTTAGCAATTAACGGTGGGTTCGTGACTTCAATTGAATAAAAATTATAATTTACCTTGTTTT
>DLXW01000272.1:6199-6745 GCA_003448685.1 Cyanothece sp. UBA12306 | reverse complement strand
GTTTATCACACCACTGGAATTAGTCCTTTCGTCCCCATTGTTCCTGATGGTTTCCTGAGTTTGGGAGTAGAAAGGTTTAAAGGGGATACTTTGCGTGTCAGTTATGTCCTTTGGGAAGAAAATAATATTCCTCCAATTTTTGCCCTAGAAATAGTTTCCCAAACTTACGGCGGCGAATATGATAAAAAAATGGATATTTATGCCAAGTTAGGTGTCATCTATTATGTTGTTTATAATCCTTACTATTGGCGACGGGATCAACATCAACCTTTTGAAGTTTATCACTTAGTTAATGGGCAGTACGAACAGCAAATTGGTGAGCCTTTTTGGATGCCAGAACTAGGTTTAGGAATTGGCAGAGGTCAGTATTCTGAAGGCGAATCAAGCCTTGAAGTATTATATTGGTTTGATGAGGAAAGTAATCGCTATTTGACGGCAGAAGAATTACTCGCTAAGTATCAACAAAGATTTGGAGAATTACCAGAATAAAGATTAGTTTAATGACCAGACAATTTTAGATAAAAGATTTACGATTTTGGATTAAAA
>DLXW01000272.1:714-6011 GCA_003448685.1 Cyanothece sp. UBA12306 | reverse complement strand
ATTTACGATTTTGGATTAAAAATAAGCCCTAAGTCTTTCAATCAGGGGAAAATTCACAATAAGAAAATCCTATAATCATGAATCTAAAATCTAAAATCGATTTGACTATTTCTGGCAATTAATTAGCATAGTTCAATAAGCAACTTAAAACACATAAAATCAAAGTCTCAGTCCATTCCACCACTGCACCATAAGTATCCCCCGTATGTCCTCCCAAACGATAATTAAACCAAAATCCCACCAAAAGGGCGATCGCACTTCCAATCATAGCGACCCCTACTCCTAACCACCAATAATCAACATTAAATCCTATTAGCAATCCACTCATAATTAAGAGACAAACTAACCCCAAGAGTAAATCTTGAGGTAAGCGTAGATCCTGTTTGTGGAATGCTCCCTTACCCGTAGGTTTAAGATAGGGATAGAACCCAATAGCAGCTACCTGTCCCCATCTTCCCCATCCAGCAGCTACCATTAACCCAAACCAACGATAGGTGGTTATTTCCCCCAAAGCGATAGTTTTTAACCCTAAAACCACAATAGCTGCCATGACTCCAAACGCCCCTGTAACGCTATCTTGCATCACTTGTAAGCGACGAGTGGGATCAGTAACAGCTAAACCATCGGCGGTGTCAATTACCCCATCAAGGTGCAATCCTCCCGTAATTCCCAGCCAGATAGTTACAATTAAAGCACTACGTATTAATAAAGGAAATCCCCCATAATTCAAGCCTAAATCTACTAATCCTAAACCAGAACCCAGGAAAATTCCCAACAAAGGGGCCCAACGGGCTAGTTGTTGAAATTTTAGTGGCCAATGTTCCGGTACAGGAATAATGGTATAAAAGGCGATCGCGCCTAAAAATGACTGGCAATAATTAACTAATAATGCTATTGGGTAAAAATTATTCATAGATCACAAATAATTGAGGGGGAAAGTTTACGATACTTAAAATAAGTGATTCGAGATCCAAACTTTAAGGAATGATCCTGGGATCTTGAGTTAAGATCGGGTTGTAAGGCTAAATAACTTTAGTTCGATATCAGTTAATTTTTGGGCAATTCGGAATACTTAGGAGTCTAAATTGATCCTAGTGTTGCCGGAAAAATCATAACTATCAACAGTGAACTGAGTTTTAAATATTCTTACCTCTGAATTACTTACTATCAATCTGTTGCCCTTGCTGGATCAATAGTCGCGCTTGAAGGCATTTCCCATGAGTCATGATCACACCTCGCATCCACTACCTGCACCCTGTATTATCGATTTTGGTATTATTGTTAATAATGATGATATTAAGCGAATCCTCAATGATTTAGGCCGTGTTCATTATATTCATACTATTGATGAACAGGTACAAAGTGAAGGAGACGGCTGGATAGTTGAAGTCTTTGAAGATCCTCAACAAGCAACAATTGTTGCTAATCACTCTATATATCTTAATGTTCAAAGCTTTGATTATTTACAAATTAATCGTTCTCCTACCCAGGAAACTTATTTTGATCTGATCCAAGATCATCGTTGTTTAAGGCTCATTCCCATTACCCATTCTAGTCAAACCCCAGACCTTAATTCTAATTTAGATTTAGATGCTGCTGCTTTAGAAGCAATGGTAACTCAGGTTTTGGCAGCTAAATGGGATGTTCAGTTAGATAATGATGATGATTGCCCATTTTAAGCATCTTAATCACAGATGATGCGGGGAGTGAGATATTTTAGGTTGGTAATTGAATATACTATAGCTGTTTTCATACTTGTGAGGCTTCGCCGTGAACCTCAGTCGAATGGCGCTTAACGAAGTCAGAAGTCAGAAGTCAGAAGTCAGAAGTGGCGAAGTTGTTTTTGAAACGGGGATTTATGCCTCGCCACAAAGACGTTTCGCTTTAAAAAGCCAGGTTTTAGACCCTATTATCTCGATAAATTCTTAAAAATTTTTGGTGATGAAAATGAGTTAATCTTTGTTTATAGGTAATAGAGATAAGATACAAGGGGGAATCTTCCCTATCCCCTATCCCCTATCCCTGTCCTCTCTTTAACCTGCTTGTCACCCCGTGAGGTGTACCTCACTCGTTGCGAGAAATGCTATAGGTAATACGAAATCATTAAATGTTTGCTAAAAATAATATTTCAAGAGGCACGGAAGTCTTCGCCCGACATTTTAAGATAGATAATATTGTGTCATTAAACCAACCAGCATGGAGAATAAAAGACCAGAATTTGGGATCACAGGTTATTCAGTGTTATCAATAGTCACTGAAATGCATAACTATTTCCGAGACTTACAATCTTATTACAAGATAGCTAAGGGGGATTTAGTTAGCCGTCTTGAAGCAACCAGTGATGAGGCTACCATTGAGGAGTTACAGGACAAAATCCGTGAAGCTAATGAAAAAATAACCTTTTTTCATGTTCTCAATAACTCTATTTCTAGCGTTGATACAGTATTGCATACTGAGAAAATGATTACTGAATTTACGAAAAATCCACCTAATAGCTAATAGTTTAGAAGGACAGCATTCCATTTTTGGCTGAAAAATTATCCTTTGATATTGAGGGGAGAATTTATCAGATAACCTTTGATCAATAAAGGATAATTTACAACTTACTCGATGTTACCCTTGGGGGCGGACGAATGTTCGCCCCTATACCATTTTTTTGATCATGAATAATTATTAACACTTGTTCCATAGTAACTAAAAACTGTTAATAATTAATGGTGATAACCGATAATGACTTAAAATAAAAACAATGATCAATCCCACCGAGACTGTTCGATTATTTGAATCTCAACCTGAACAAAAATTTGACCCTGGAGAGGTGATCTTCAATAATGGAGATCAAGGGAAAATTATGTATGGTGTAATTGAAGGAACAGTAGAAATGCTGCTCGATGGTAAAGTAATTGAAACCATCGAAAAAGGCAATGTTTTTGGACAAGGTGCGTTAGTACATACAGATCATATAAGAACTTCTACTGCGATCGCCAAAACTCAATGTCAATTAGCTTGTTTAGATCAAGAACATTTCCTGTTTGCAGTTCAACAAACTCCAATGTTTGCCATAGAAATAATGCGAAGTTATTCGGATCGCTATCGTCGCTTAAAGAAATTGATACAGTATTTAGGCAATATTTAAGTGGACGAAAAATAAACATCAAGTCAAAAATATGAGGAAGTAATAGTTCAATTATTCCCCATTCTAAATCGTTTAAATCTGAGGGATAGGATGGTCTTACCATCTACTTTAATTGAAGTTTACTGTATCCTTAGATAATCTAAAATTTGAATTGACAGCTTTCTTTATCTTTTCTTTAGTAACAGTCTCTTACTTAAGATCCAATCTCTTAGAATGGGATTAACTAATTCTGGGGCTTCATCTTGAGGACAATGGCCAATTCCTTCAAGGGGAATAAACTTTTCTACAGTGGAAAAATTAGCCCATTCCTTTGACAATTCAAAAGGTTCCCAAGGATCTTTTGTTCCCCATAAAATAATAGTAGGACAGGGTAAAATCGGCAATAAATCCTCTGGCAATGGTCCTTGAGAATAACGAGTAAAAGCTAAAAATACATCTGCGGCACCTTGATCTTGAGCAGGTTTTAAAAGAATTTCTATCAATTCATCAGTAACTGCTTCTTGACGACAATAAGCTTGTGAAAGAATTTTACTAACAGTTTTAGCATTAGCAATTTGTTTAAAAAATAGAGAACCAATTGCCTTGTTGCTTAAAACTTTCGTGGCAAAATTAGCTCCAAAACGTCGATACCAAGGTAATTGTTTCCGCTTGCGATCGTGTAATAATCTTAAAGAACAATTCAAAGCAGCGATTCCTAAAACCCACTCAGAATAATCAACTGCTGCTTGCATTACTACGACACAACCAATAGAATTACCTACTAAAAAAGCAGGACTTCCGACTACTTCTCGACAAAAATCAGCCACCTGTTGTCCCCAAGTTTCAAAAGTATACTCAATTTCAGTCCCTGGAGTCGGTTTAGCAGATCAGCCAAAACCAATTAAATCAATAGCATAACAACGACAAGTTTCCCCTAAAAAAGGTAAATTTTTGCGCCAATGTCCCCAAGAAGCCCCAAAACCATGGACTAAAATCACAGCCGGTCCCCTAACTCCAGAACATTGATAAGAGATAGAAAATCCTCGCCAAGTCCAGATTTTCTCTACATTGTGGTCAATAGAATCAATAGATGAAGATTGCATGATTAGCTTAAAAGTTGATTAAAGTTATTATTCTAGCCAATCTCCAGCAACTTTGAGAATTTAGCCTCAAAAATGATTTTAGATGATAAAGTTTGGGTGATTGATCTTTGCAATATTTTTGGAGATTTGAGCATGGACAGTATCGTTTTTAGTGATACTAGCTTACAGTGGTTGAATATATCTGTGTTAGCTATGGCCACAGAAGGGGAAAATTATGCCAAAATCCTAGCTATTTCTATGGGTATAGTTGGCCTTTCTGTTTTTATTTTTAGCCGAGTTTTTCAAGAACTAGCAACTAGATTTGGTTTACCTCCGGTGTTAGGAGACTTAATTGCAGGTTTAGCTATTGGGGTTTCAGGATTACATATTTTAATTCTAGAAGGAGGGGAACTTAATCCATATCTTCTCAATTTCATTGAGTTACTCTCCAACAGTACCTCTGAACAAGTTAAAGCAGTTTTTGAAGGTCCAGTTCGGATCATTGTCGAAGAATATGCAGAATTTGGTGTCGGTGTTTTATTATTCCTGATTGGCTTAGAATCAGATTTAAAAGAGTTACTCAAAGTAGGGTTACAATCGGCTACTGTGGCGGTTGTAGGGGTCACTTTTCCTTTTATTTTGGGCTTTTTGGGACTTACCTATATTTTTCATGTTCCCAGCCTTCCTGCCTTGTTTGCGGGGGCTGCTTTAACAGCTACCAGTATTGGAATTACTGCTAAAGTGATGCAAGATCTCGGAATTCTTAAATCTAAAGAAGGTCAAATTATTCTAGGGGCAGCCATTCTTGATGATATTTTAGGTATTGTGATCCTCGCAGTAGTGATTAGTATTGTCGAAACTGGTTCAATTGAAGTAACTAATGCCATACAGTTAATCCTTACTGCAGCAGGATTTATCATCGCCGCAGTAGCAATGAATCGTTTTTTTGCTCCTTGGTTCATTACACAATTAGAGAAACTCAAAGCCCCTGGTAGCGTTGGGATGGGAGCATTTATCCTTTTTATTGCTTTTAGTTTTTTGGCTGGATTAATCGGTTTAGAAGGAATTTTAGGGGCTTTTGCTGCTGGATTAATTTTAGG
>DLXW01000272.1:0-495 GCA_003448685.1 Cyanothece sp. UBA12306 | reverse complement strand
TTGCTGCTGGATTAATTTTAGGGGGAACCAAAGTCCGAGAAAACCTAATTGATCGTGTTGGCGTTCTTTCCTTCGTTTTTTCCACCATTTTCTTTGTTTCTATCGGGGCAAAAACCGACCTCAGTGTTCTTAACCCTTCGGTTCCCGCTAATAGAGAAGGATTAATTGTCGCTGGTTTTCTGATTATTGTGGCAATTGTTGGCAAAATAACCGCAGGTTATTTTGCCTTTTCTTCAGAAGATATCAACCGTCTTGGTATTGGAACTGGTATGATTCCCCGTGGAGAAGTCGGATTAGTTTTTGCCGGTTTAGGATCAGCAACGGGCGCTTTACCGCCATCAATTGATGTAGCTATTGTTTTGATGGTTATTGCTACCACTTTTTTCGCACCACCTCTACTAAGGGTTGTCTTTAATCAATCTGACTCCATCCAAAGTTTGGAATAATTCTGAACAACCATCTAGGGGAAGATGGGGAAGATGGGGAAGATAAAAA
>DLXW01000166.1:5150-11263 GCA_003448685.1 Cyanothece sp. UBA12306 | reverse complement strand
CCCGTACAGAAGTTGTTTTTGTAACGAGGATTTATGCCTCGCCACAAAAACGTTTCGCTTTAAAAAGCCAGGTTTTAGACCCTATTATCTCGATAAATAGATGAAAAACATCTTTAGAATCTAAAATAATTTTGGTCAAAGGGGAAGGTAATAGTCAATGAATGATCACCAAAATAACCAACATAACCGTCTATCTATTGGCTTTATCGGTGGAATTATAGCAGCTATTTTAGCCACTGGAACCGTTGCAACTTGGTGGGCTGTCCATAATCTTAAAACATCCCCAGATGTGACGACTAACCCCACCGAAAACCCTGTTAGTCAAGATCCCAAAAAGATTGAACGAGGACAAGTCTACTGGATAACTGACCAAGATAATCGACTAAAATTACTTACTAGTACCCTTAGTGTTCCCAAATCGAGCGAAGATCAACAAATCTTAGAAACAGCATTCAAAACTTTATTAGCAGGATCTAAAGACTCTAAATATACTACAACTATTCCTCAAGGAACCAAACTACTTAGCGTGAATTTAGACAAAGAGGGAGTCCAAATTAACCTATCCCAGGAGTTTACTACAGGGGGAGGCAGTGCGTCAATGATGGGACGTTTAGCACAAGTTCTTTATACAGCAACCAGTTTAGATAATCAAGGGAAAGTTTGGTTAAAAATTGACGGGGAACCCTTAGAAATCTTAGGTGGAGAAGGACTTGAAGTTGCACAACCTATGACCCGTAAATGGTTTGAAGAAAATTATGAACTATAACACAATATCCGATGTTAAAACTTCTGTTTTTAAACAGGAAACGAGAGAAATAAATCCATTTGACTAGGGTATTAGCGGGATATTTTAATAAACGTATGGTATTTCATATAACAATCCCCCGTAATAGCATTAGCTTAACAGGGGATTGCCAATTGAATTACTCAATTAACTAGCTTGAGGAATTAGATCTAAGTAAGCATCAAAGTCCTGAACCGCTTGACGATATTGGGATTGGGCCGCAGATATACTACGTTCTTTCGCCGCTGCATCAAGACGTTCAAAACGATTAAATAACTCTTTACCCAGATCGGCCGCAGCTTTTTGATCCTTTGGTAAGAGGGACGTCGAGAGATTACGCATCTGTTGGCGAAGTCCTCCTAAAGGTCCATGAATATAGGTTTGAATATCTATCCAATTTTGGTCAGCGATTAACTCTTGTAACACTGACATTTTTTCCCTTGCTTCAGTAATCGGTTCAACTAAAACTTGTAGTTGTTCGATTTTTTCAGGGGAATAGGTGGTGGGGACAGATGCTTTTGGACTACCGCAACTAACCACGAAGATAGCGACGAATACCAAAATGAGCGATAAAATTGGACGAAGACGTGACATAAGGCTATGGTTACGATTAACTACTAAACTCATCATTGATTTTCTCAAATCAGACCCTTGATGAAGCCTGACGGCGCAAAAAGTTTACAATTGCTTCACTAACTTCTTGCACCCAATGTTCTTGGGGATAATGTTTAGCTTCATCGAGTTTGATCAATTCCACGTTACCATGATTAGCGGCCAGCTTTTCGGCAGGCTCCGAAGAGAGCCAAGGATCAGACATTCCCCAAACAATTAAGGTGGTATGTTCCCAAGTGGTAAACCCTTGCTGAATGGCAGTCAGAGACTCGGTTAATTGCAGTTTTTTGGTGGTAGTTAGCAAAGACCTTCCCACCGAAGAACTTTTTAGGAAGGGCTGACGATATACGGCTAAATCTTCGTCAGAAATAACAAACCCGCTACCTTTTTCTAGGGTACGATCGACTAAAAGGGGATCTTGGGTGATCATGTCTCCCATAAACGGTATAGCCCACTGTTGCATCAACCAAGGTAGTTTGACATCGGGAGAGAGGGGAGTATTAAGGATAATCAGACGATCTATTTGCTCACGATAAGTTAAAGCATATTGTATACCTACAGAAGCGAGGAAACCTTGCACCACTAAGGAGAATTTCTCGATTTCTAAAGCTTCAATCAAAGATTTTAAAGCTTCTAGGTAAGCTTGGGGCGTATAAGCAAACTCCCGTTTGTCAGGTTTGGCTGATTTTCCGGCTCCGATCCAGTCAGGAGCGATCGCTCGAAAACCTTTTTCCGACAAAATTGGCATAATTTTCCGCCAAGTATAACTATGGGCAGGTAACCCATGAAGTAAAATTACAGGGGATTTATCCGTTGTATTTTTGGGGGAGACTTCCCGATAAAACCACTCGAGAGAACCAACAGTTAGGGAATGTTCTGTCATGAATTTTTAATTTTGTTATCGCTATTTATAGTAAAACTTATTAGAATTCTGGCATAGAATAAAGCAAATTCGTTAAATTTACCCTGTAAGACCTGTTAATTCACGGAGTGGAGAGTGATTATGAACGCATCGGAAAAAGCACGAGGATTGGAAGTCGCTACTAAAATTGCGTCTATTGTCCATTTATTTAAGTCGCAATTTCCTGATGCTAGGGCTGATCTCAGACCTTGGTCTAATGATCCTGATACCCTTGAATTAGTCGATCCCCACTCTATTGATATCGGGTTTCATTTGCCTGGATGGAGTCCTCGCTTTCAAAGTCGCAGTATGTTGGTACAAATTCGCTTCCATCAAGATCCAGTAGATGACTCTGAACGGTTAATCGGAGTAGATACGGCTGCTTTTAACCATCAAGGACAAGCATGGCGGTTGTCAACAGTGGATGATTGGCAATTAGAGGGGAATTATCAACCTGCGGCCGATGTGGGGGAAAGACTTAAATGTTTTTGCCGCCAAGTATTTGAGTTATTCAATCAAAATGGAACTATTCTTCCTTCTTAGCTTTAATTTCGATGGCAATTTTAATACTGGCTTAATTATTTATAATACACTAAAGGAAAAGCCAGGAATTGCCCTAGCTTTTTAGTTTTTCGATACTGAGTAGAAACTGTATTATTGGCTAATTAACTTAGCATTTATCATCGGGATCTCCCCCGCAATCATTGTTAGTAATCACTGTACTAGGCATAATTTCAGGGGAAGCAATGGCGATAGTTTCTACACCGAACATGATCAGGAGGGCGATCGTAGTTCCTAACGCTAATTTAAGTTTGATGGGTTTCATAGTTGTTTATCTCCTTTTGACTCACACCAAGATCATTAATCGTTGAGGAGGTTTAACCCTCCATATTTAAGATATAACTTATTATTGGGGATGTCAGTCCCATGATTCCCCTAATTATTTGGTAGATTAAGGATGAACAAAATGGAAGTAAGTAGAAAATAGTAGAATTAACATAGAACTATAAAGATAACAGGGTCTCTGAGACTGTCGCAGCTAAGATATCCGTGTTAGAATCCTAATCTGATTTATCTGAATGCAATGAAACCAAAAGACTGGGATCAATTCCTGAAGGAAGTAGCTATCGATCAAAATCTAAGAGGTAGACTCAGAGAAATTTTTTTAGTACGGTTTGCTTATGAAAATTGGCGTAAACCGGATACAGAAGTTTGGGAACTCGCAGAAGCAGCCAGTCATGAAACCTACAAAAAACAAATGACTGAACTGTATAGCTCTTTCTCTAATGATAAACCCAATGGTTGTCCTGAATTAGATCCTAGCAGTAAAGGCCCTGGGAAGTTCCAAATCCTGCGCGAATGGCTTAAGGATATCAAATATCCTGAATGGAAACAAGCCTCAGATGATGATGATCCACCACCACCACCACCAGCACCAGCAAATCCTCCCCTGTATGTTCAACGTCCTCCCATTGAAATTGATTGTTGTCAGGAAATCCTCAAACCTGGTGCATTAATTAGGATTAAAGCTCCCGAAAAAATGGGTAAAACTTCTCTTTTGAAGGTTATTTTAGATTATGCTGAAACATCTAACTGTCGCAAAGTTTACCTAAACCTTCGAGCAGCAGAAGGAGCAATGTTTACTACTTTAGATAAATTTTTGCGTTGGTTTTGTGCCAATATTAGTCGGGAATTAGGTTTGAAACCCCAACTAGATGATTATTGGGATGAGGAATTATTTGGTAGTTTAGTAAGTTGTAAAACTTACTTTCAAAGTTATTTATTAGAACAAATTGATCGCCCCTTAGTTTTGGGATTAGATAATGTTGATCGCCTTTTTGAATATGTTGATATTGCTAAGGACTTTTTACCCATGCTTCGCTATTGGCACGAGGAAGCTAATAATTTAGAAATTTGGCAAAATCTTCGCCTAGTAATTGCTAATTCTACGGAAGTTTATATCAAACTTGATGCTAATCAATCTCCCTTTAATGTGGGACGACAAGTTAAACTACCTGGGTTTAATTTAGAACAAGTTTTAACCCTGGCTAAATATTATCAATTTGATTGGTCAAAAGATCAAGAAAAACAGCAATTTGCCGAGAATTTAAGGAAGATAGTAAGAGGACATCCCTATTTAATTTGCTTAGCATTTGATGCTCTTGTAGACAGAGATATTCCTCAAGATAAATTATTAGAAGAAGCTTCTACCCAAGGAGGCATTTATGCTGCACACTTACGCCGTCACTGGAATAATTTACAGTCTTCTCCTGAATTAACTGAAGCTATGAAAGAAGTTGTTAAAAGTGATACAGGAGTACAGTTAGAACCCTCATTAGCTTATAAATTGGAGAGCATGGGATTAGTCAATTTAGTAGGAGACGAAGCTCAATCTAGTTGTGAGTTATATCACCGTTATTTTCTAGATAACTTGTAAGAATATTTATCCTTAACTGATCAATTAAAAAGGTTCCCAAGAGTTGTACTAAGAGAGTTATGGGAACCAGATTTGATATTAATAAATATTTAACTTCGGAATAATATATGAAATGCTTTATTTTTTTAAAGCTGGTTCTATGGGTTCCAACGGTCTAGTTTCCACTGCGGTTTCTAGGAAAGTAGCATAAAACCATCCTGCTATGACTGCACCTATTATGGGAGCTAACCAAAATAACCATAATTGAGCAATAATTTCTCCATTACCGCAAAATAAAGCAACTCCGGTACTTCTGGCAGGATTAACGGAGGTATTGGTAACAGGGATACTGATCAAATGAATTAAGGTTAATCCCAATCCAATGGCAATTGGACCAAATCCTCCAGGGGCTAGGCGATCGGTTGCTCCCATAATAATCATCAAAAACATAAACGTCATGACGATTTCGGTAATTAGGGCAGATAATAGACCGTAACCTCCTGGGGAGTAATCTCCATATCCGTTAGTAGCTAAAGGGTTAGCGCCGCTTAAATCTAGGGAACCATTGCCACTAGCAATAATAAATAGTACCCCTCCAGCAAGGATCGCTCCTAAAACTTGCGCCCCAATATAGGGTAATAAATCAGAACCACTAAAGCGTTTTCCTGCAAATAAACCAAAGGAAACAGCAGGATTAAAATGACCACCCGAAATATGTCCCACGGCATAAGCCATGGTAAGAACTGTCAATCCAAAGGCAAAAGAAACTCCTAAAAATCCTAATCCCAAAGGATTTCCTTCTCCTCCAAAGTTAGCAGCTAGTACAGCACTACCACAACCGCCTAACACTAACCAGAAAGTTCCAAAAAATTCGGCAATATATTTTTTCATTTTTACCTCATTTTCTTCCTATGTATTTTATTTTTATGGACAATAGTGGTAATCTAGCAGAAATATTTACAATCTATTATTAAAATTTTGTAAAACTTGCAGTCACCTAACTTGACATCAGAACCTGTATGCTGTTGGTTTTCGATTTTTCTGAAAGTATAAATTTTTTTAAGCCGACTGACTTGGCGATCGCTCGATTTCCCCCAATTGCTACTCACGGGGTGACAACTAGACTCAAGTTAAGATAGGGGTTAGGTTTTAGGGATTAGGGGTTGGGGTGTGGGGAGAAATTTAGAAGACAACTCGCTGATTTTATGCCAATTTTCATCTAATAGATTCTAACTAATGCTATTTAACCCCCAATCAAAGTTTGGGAACTGATCATATTTTCCCTACACCCTACACCCTACACCCTACACCCCATCTACACTTTAACCCCCTTGTCACCCCGTGATCCCCTAAACCCTATCCCCCAACCCCTGTCTTCACTTTAACCTGCTTGTCACCCC
>DLXW01000166.1:4588-4911 GCA_003448685.1 Cyanothece sp. UBA12306 | reverse complement strand
ACCTGCTTGTCACCCCGTGAGTTATTGCTATCTCTGTAATTAGGAAATATAAGAAACAAAAAATACCACACATCTAATATTTTTTGAGCTATCTTTAAGCCAAATTTTTGACATTATCATCTGCTCAAAACTCATAACTCTTCTAGCCTCAAGATTTCTTTGTGTTTGGGCATCCATAATAAAAAAATCAGCACAACCATCTTGATAGGTATACCAATATTATTGTTTAAGATAGTTTATAGTTATAATTATAAATAACCTAGTTTAAGATATTTGAAAACAAGTATTGTCCAAGAATCAACTAATTTTTACCATTGATCAAA
>DLXW01000166.1:4164-4326 GCA_003448685.1 Cyanothece sp. UBA12306 | reverse complement strand
TAATTTTTACCATTGATCAAAAAAATGAATAATCAACAAAGATTGGTGATAGTATGTCAACATTCTTCGTGCAAAGCACAAGGTTCAGCTAAAGTTTTGTTTGCTTTTCAGGTAGCTAATTTACCCCCTGATGTAGTGGTAAGATCTACGGGATGTCAAGGA
>DLXW01000166.1:1645-3995 GCA_003448685.1 Cyanothece sp. UBA12306 | reverse complement strand
CAAGGACAATGCAATAGTGGGCCTACAGTGGGTATTTTGCCCGAAAAAACCTGGTATTGTCTGATTGAACCCCAAGATGTTCGAGTAATTGTTGAACAGCATCTTAAAAAAGGAAATCTAGTTAAAGAAAAGCTAAATTATCGTATACATTCCTCAAATTTTTGAAGCTAAAAATAAACATCAGGTAACATCGGAACAGTTACTTGAGATAACTAGTCATTGTTATGAAATATAGTACAGTAGTTTAAAGCATTTAATAAAAAACAATGCTATACTGTAGGCAATGAATTTATGACTTAGTTTTTAAACTAGATGAGCAAAATTAAAGATTGGTTAAAAAGTTTAAGAAGAAGAAGTTTGGGGTTATTAGAAATAGAAAGCTTGCTCAATCAAAGCCAAAGTGAAACCCATACTTTAATTGATAAATTGCAACATTCAAATAATCAGTTAAAGGATTTAATTTATGAGTTACAAGGTAATATTGAGGAAAACAAAACATATATTTTTCATCTTGAAGAATCTATCAAAGTTTTATCTTCTCCAGCAAAACTAATCCCTCAAATTAATTCCTATACAGGCAAATATTATATAGCTTTGGAATATCCGCCATCTAGGGATTATCAACCTCGTTGGGGTTATACCCAACCTCCCCATTCTGGTTTAAGCGCAATTTTTGAAAAAAACTTTGAGGATTATTGTAAAACTCTCCAAAGTCTGGCAAAATTCAAGCCATTATTTGATCAAATAAATCTTTATTTTGACCATGAAAAAGCAGGACAACCTGGTTGGTTAAAAACAGCAATAAATGCTTTTGACTCTTCATTAATTTATTATTTTATTGCTAATTTAAAACCAAAAATATATTTAGAAATAGGTTCTGGTCCTAGTACATTATTTGCTGCGAAAGCCATTAAAGATAATGATTTAAAAACCTCAATTATTTCAATTGATCCTGAACCTCGTGCCGAAGTTGATGCTATTTGTGATCAAGTTATTCGTGCAGGTTTAGAAACTTATGACTTAACTATTTTTTCCCAATTAGAAGCAGGTGATATCATTTTTTTAGATGGTAGCCATCATTGTTTTATGAACTCTGATGTCACTGTATTTATGATGGATATTTTACCCATACTAAAACCAGGTGTAATTATTGGTATTCATGATATTCTACTACCTTATGATTATCCTGAATCTTTCAAAAATTGGTATTGGAACGAACAATATGTATTAGGAGTCTATTTATTGGCAGCAGCAAATCGTATTAAAATCTTAATGCCAGCTAGATATATGTCTTTTCGACCTGAATTAGAAATGGCACTTTCTCCCATTCTAAAAGACTGGAAAGAAGACAAAAATGTGTGGCTTGGAGGAGATTCTTTGTGGTTTACCCATGTAGAAAATAGTTAGCTAAAATATTACCCTTAATTAAGGCTAATATTTTTTGAAATCAAAGAAAAATTATCCACTGATTAACTAGGAGATAAAACTAAACTTGAATACTATCTGTCGTGTTTGTGACTCCAATAATTTAGAACTTGCCATTGATTTAGGAAATCAACCCTGGTGTAATAATTTTCTCAAACCTGAAGAAATAGGAAAAGAACCTTTTTATCCTTTGCGAGTTCTTTACTGTCATAATTGTGGGACAGTTCAATTAGATTACACCGTCAAAAAAGAGATTATGTTTGGTGATCACACTTATCTTTCTGGAGTGACAAAATCTCTTAGTGAACACTTTAAAAGTGTCGCTCAAGAAATTGATGATCGCTTCTTCAAAAATACACCAAATAAATCTGTTTTAGACATTGGATCTAATGATGGAACACAATTAAAACATTTTCAAGCCTTAGGCTATGATGTTTTAGGGGTAGAATCATCCAAAACCACTGCTAAAATTGCTAATGAGGCAGGAGTTCCTACTCTCAATGATTTCTTTAATTTAGAAGTAGTTAAACGTCTCGATCGCAAATTTCATGCTATCAATGCAGCAGGAGTATTTTTCCATTTAGAAGAATTGCATTCTGTGACGGAAGGAATAAGCGAAGCTTTACACCAAGATGGTGTTTTTGTGGTGCAATTTTTGTATATGAAGCGGATCGTTGATAATCTCGCTTTTGATCAGATTTATCACGAACATTTGCTATATTATAATCTCAAAACCATCGAAGTGTTATTAAACCGTCATGGACTGTCCATGTTTGATGCTTATTTATCTCCTATTCATGGCGGATCAATTATTGGATTTGTCACTCATCAAGGAAATAAAGAACCTAGCGATCGCCTCTTGAAAATGCGCCAAGCAGAAGTAGATGAAAAAAGCAATGACTTATCTACTTACCTAGATTTTGCC
>DLXW01000166.1:1300-1528 GCA_003448685.1 Cyanothece sp. UBA12306 | reverse complement strand
TAGATTTTGCCAAGCGCATTGAACAGATGAAAATCGATAACTTATCTTATTTAGAAAAGGCTAAAAAAGACGGTAAGACAATTTGGGGATTTGGCGCACCTGTCAAGGGTAATACCCTCTTAAATTATTTTGGAATTGGAACTCAATATCTTGATTATTTGGTAGAAAAAAATGAATTAAGAAAGGGACTTTATTCTCCTGGAATGCACATTCCCATTGTTATAGAGA
>DLXW01000166.1:0-1100 GCA_003448685.1 Cyanothece sp. UBA12306 | reverse complement strand
CATTCCCATTGTTATAGAGAAGGAACTAACGGAACTTCCTAATATTTACTATGTTTTAGCCTGGAACTTTAAAAAAGAAATTTTGGCTAATAATCAACATCTTATCGATCAGGGAATTGAATTTTATTTTCCAGTTGATCCTACAGAAATTTAACAATTAAGTTTCAAGCCTCCCCTTTCAAAAGGAAAAAAGAAAATAATCTTTATTCCTTGTGAAAGGAGAGGTAATGTCAATTTTTAATTGTTAAAAATGTACCTAAAATCTGAATTACATTCCCATAACTTGATAACCAGCATCAACATAAATAACTTGTCCAGTAATACCACTAGCAAGATCACTAGATAAAAAAGCTGCTGCATTTCCCACTTCTAATTGAGTCACAGTACGCTTAAGGGGTGCAACCTCCTCCACGTGGTGAATCATATCAAGAATACCTCCCACCGCAGAAGAAGCTAAAGTACGAATTGGACCAGCCGAAATAGCATTAACCCGAATCTTCTGAGATCCCAATTCAGCAGCCAAATAACGCACACTCATTTCTAAACCAGCTTTAGCTACCCCCATTAAATTGTAATTAGGAATCACCTTAACTCCACCTAAATAGGTCAGAGTAATAATACTTCCCCCTTCAGTCATCAAAGGTTTAGCATACTTAGCCATATTAGCTAAGGAAAAAGTGCTAATTTCGAGGGATTTACTAAAAGCTTCCCGAGATATTCCACTAAACTCTCCCATTAAACCTTCCTTATCCGCAAAAGCCAAACAATGGATTAAAATGTCAAGCTTTCCCCAAGTATCAGCTACCGCCTTAAAAGTAGCCTCTACCTGAGCTTCATTTTGGACATCACAAGGCACAAAAATTGACGGATTAAGGGGTTCAACCACATCTCTGACTTTTTTTTCAAAACGTCCTTTTTCGTCTGGTAAAAAAGTAACCCCGAGGTTAGCGCCCGCTTTATGGAGTTGTTGAGCAATACCCCAGGCAATAGAACGATTATTAGCAATTCCAGTAACCAGCGCGTTTTTTCCCTTTAGATCTAACATAAAATATTCCCAGTAATTAAGTTGAAAATTTTGACCTGCTACATAAAACTGATAC
>DLXW01000164.1:1592-4083 GCA_003448685.1 Cyanothece sp. UBA12306 | reverse complement strand
ATTGACATCCTCACGCGCCGTAAAACGGCGGTGATTCCTAAACCTCACGATTTAAGTTTCTGCTTCATTCACCGTTGCATACCACAGTTAAAAACCATGTACTGTCTTACACAGAGTCCACAGACTTTTTCTTCCATTTCAGAGAGCCGCTCCCGACTGCCCATCGGTACGGTTGGCAATAATTAGCTTGTTGTACTTGCTGCTTAGATATTTTACCTGTACAAGCATTTCTCTACAGAACCCTATATATCTAGTTTTCAAGGTGCATTGCCTACTGCTTAGTTTTCGCTTTTCGGCTTGTCAAGTATATCATACAAAAGATAAAGCCGTCCTATAAGGACGGGGTTTCTACCCAAATTTTCGATGATTATGACATCACAGGGACAACAATTTCCTGATAGTATCCGTCCCCAAGACTCATCCTGGCCATTTTGGCCTGTAGTTCCCTTATATCCCTATGGTAAACGGAGAACTATTCGTCAAGAAGTGATTAAGGATACTATGTGGACATTTGACCAATTGCAGGGCATTCTCTATGTGGTGGTCCCCATTCGCATGACCGTAATTAGACTAGAATCAGGAGGACTTTTTGTATATGCACCCGTTGCACCTACCCCTGAATGTATTAGCCTAGTTAAGGAATTAGTCTCAGAATATGGAGAAGTCAAGTATATTATCCTACCGACGGTTTCTGGAGTTGAACATAAAGTTTTTGTCGGCCCTTTTGCTAGATGTTTTCCCCAAGCACAAGTATTTGTCGCTCCCCATCAATGGAGTTTCCCCCTAAATCTTCCTTTAAGTTGGCTAGGATTACCTGGGAGAAGAACTAAAGTATTACCTTTTGCCAGTTGCCAAAGTCCTTTTGCTGAAGAATTTGACTATAGTATTCTCGGACCGATTAATTTAGGAGTAGGCTCATTTGTGGAAGTTGCTTTTTTTCATAAGCAATCTCAAACTCTTTTAGTAACAGATTCAATTATTTCTATTCCTTTAGATCCCCCAGCAATTGTCCAACTTGATCCTTATCCGTTGTTATTTCACGCTAGAGATAGTGCCTTAGAAGTTATTATAGATACCAAGGAAAATCGCTGTAAAGGATGGCAAAGAATTGTCTTATTTGCTCTTTATTTTCGTCCTAGTGCGTTGCAGGATATTAAATGGGGTAGTGTATGCAAAGAATCTTTAAAAGCTCCTGATCGCTCCTTTAAAGCTTATTGTGGACTATTTCCTTTTCGATGGAATCGGCAATGGACAAATTCCTTTGAAATGCTGCACAAACAGAATCCTTTATTAGTAGCACCGATTCTACAGGGGATAATTTTTAATCGAGATCCCCTAGAAGTTTTAACCTGGGTAGATCAGGTTGCTAAATGGGGATTTAAGCACATTATTCCTGCTCATTTTTCTGCCCCAATTGAGGCTAATTCGTCGCAATTTCGCCAAGCTTTCGACTTTCTTCGGGGAAAAAATTCTCCTTTGCCACAACAAGATTTTGCTTTAATTAAGGGAATTGAGAAAAGATTAACTCAGTTGAGGATTACTCCACCTTCACAAGATGATCAGCAATATTAATAAATATATTGAGTAGGATGGGCAATGCCCACCCTACTACTATTCTATTCTACTCCTTCAATTCTGTCCTCAACCTCCTGATACAATTCCTGTAACCTTTCTAAGTTTTCTTCGGAGGTTTCCCAGTAACCTCGTCCATATAACTTCTAATAAAGTCCCGACCATTTTACGGAAATAATTAGGGGTTAAAATTCTCTAAATAGGTTTAACTTTATCACCCACTTGAGGATTTTCAAATGGGACTAGGTTTTTATGTTCTAAAATGCTTCCAATTTCTTAGTTTTTTTGAAGGTAACGGTATCTCCTTTTTCTTACTATTATAAACTGTCTCTATCCATAATTTTCTCGTTTCTTCAATATTAATAACCACTTCCTCTAGGGTTTCTCCTTGAGTAATACATCCTGGTAAATCAGAAATTAAAGCAGTATATCCTCCCTCATCTTCAGGATAAATTGAGATAGGATATTTAAGAGATAAAAAATACTCTAAAGATGGAAGTTCTAAATTTTTATTTAGTGTCATATTTCCAATTCTCTAAATCTAATAATTTGATGATTTCTTCTAGGTAAGTTAGCTTAACTTTTTTTCCTCCTTTTTTGGGAATAATAATGACATCTCCTGCATCATTTTCAAAAGCGTGATGACTTCCTCTAGAACGAATTTCAACATAACCAAATGCTTCTAAGACATAGCGAACATCTTCAAAACGCGCTTCTGGAGGATGGGAGAGCAATTTTTGAATTAATTTACTTAGTTTACCCACTTTTAAAAGTTAGGGTGAGCATTGCCCACCCTGCTATTCTACTCTACTCCTTCAATTCTGTCCTCAACCTCCTGATACAATTCCTGTAACCTGTCTAAGTTTTCTTCGGAGGTTTCCCAGTAACCTCGTCCGTTAACTTCTAATAAAGTCCCGAC
>DLXW01000164.1:981-1376 GCA_003448685.1 Cyanothece sp. UBA12306 | reverse complement strand
AAGTCCCGACCATTTTACGGAAGGAATTGGGGTTTAAATTCATCAGACGTTTACACATTTCTTCGTCTTCAATAAAGGTTGTATTCACGTCTTCATAAACCCAATTATCTACTGCATCAGCAGTTGCAGACCATCCCATTGTGTTAACTAAACGTTTAGAAAGTTCCCTGACCCCTTCATAACCGTGGGATAACATTCCTTCATACCATTTGGGGTTTAATAGTTTGGTACGCGCGTCTAAACGGACGGTTTCTGATAGGGTGCGAACTTGTGCATTTGCAGTAGTTGTATCGGCAATATAAGCAGCAGGTTTTTTGCCATCTCCCCGTAAATTTGCCACAACTTTTGTCGGATCAGAGTCAAAATAATGGGAGACATCCGTTAGGCTAATTTCC
>DLXW01000164.1:491-718 GCA_003448685.1 Cyanothece sp. UBA12306 | reverse complement strand
ATGAATCTAAGTTTTGAAAAGTTGCATCAGCAGTTTTTAACGCTGCTTCAAACACTTTACGGTTATCATTCATGACTCCTGGGTTATCGGAGTCAAAAGCGAAACCTTTGCGGTTGAGATACATATCTTGTAATTCTTTTTCTTGTTCCCAACTGCTATTTTCTACTGCTAAGTTTACGTTAGAAGAGTAGGAACCAGAAGCATTAGAAAAGATTCTTGTTGCTGCT
>DLXW01000164.1:0-218 GCA_003448685.1 Cyanothece sp. UBA12306 | reverse complement strand
AAAAAGATTCTTGTTGCTGCTTCGCGTAGGTTAATTCCCATTTCGTCTGCTTGCTGTAAAGCGTGTTTACGAACATAATTCATCTCTAAAGGTTCGTTAGCTTCTGCTGCCATTTTAACCGCTTGATCTAATAAGTTCATTTGGTTAATAAAGAGATCACGGAACACACCAGAACAGTTGACTACCACATCAATGCGAGCATCAAAACCTATGGAGAG
>DLXW01000312.1:16900-17591 GCA_003448685.1 Cyanothece sp. UBA12306 | reverse complement strand
TTTAACCTTGTTGTCACCCCGTAAGAAATAATCCTTGTTTACCGAGCTAAAGATTCTTTAAGCAGATCCACTAAGCTAGTTCCACCCCAAATTACTGCTATAATAATTGAAGTAGAAAGAACCGCAGCTATTAAAGAAATCACTAAACCACCAAGACTAATAAACCCATCATCTTCCTGTAAGCCAAAAGCTGTCACAAAAATGCCGATCGCAGGCAAAGTATTAGTTCCAGGAATAGGAATCATCATAGAAATAGCCATCAAACAAATAGCAAATCCGATAATAGTTCTACCTGGTAAACTCGTACAAATATAGGTCATTCGTGGACGAGTTAAAGCCTCGATTCTTTTTAACCAAGGAAGCCCTTTTTTGAGAAAACTCTGCACCGTTTTTAGTTTCATTGACCCCTTCATCATTTTCTCAGGAAGCCAAGGAACTTTAGACCCTGCAATTAGTTGAACAGCCAATAAAAACATTAAAATTCCAAAAGGAATAGAATAACCAGGTGCCGGAACAGGTAAAGCAGAAGGAAGGGATAGAATAACTAATAAAAACCCAAAAATTCGTTCTCCAGCTAACGCTAGGATATCAGCAAGTTTAACATCAGATGATCTTTCTTCTTCAAAAAAATAGCGTTCTAATTCAACAGAAAGCTTAGCCATATTTTATGAATTAAAAATTAAAAATTATA
>DLXW01000312.1:16545-16723 GCA_003448685.1 Cyanothece sp. UBA12306 | reverse complement strand
GAATTAAAAATTAAAAATTATATCTTATAAAATAATCTTTCTACTGGTTTTTAGATTTACTCAATTTTAAGATAATAACCAGGGCGGGAAACCCCGCCCTAAGATTAATTAGGTACCAACAGTCCAAGAATTGATGTATTCATTTTGTTCAGGAGTTAGGGTATCAATTTTGATGCCC
>DLXW01000312.1:14795-16330 GCA_003448685.1 Cyanothece sp. UBA12306 | reverse complement strand
TTTTGATGCCCATAGCTTTTAATTTCAAAGCAGCAATGTCTTGATCAAGTTCCTTGGGAATATTATAAATTCCTGGCTCTAATTGACCTTTATTTTTCACTAAATATTCACAAGCCAAAGCTTGGTTAGCGAAACTCATATCCATAACCGCACTAGGATGTCCTTCAGCAGCAGCTAGGTTAATTAAACGACCTTCTCCTAAGACGACAACAGACTTACCACTAGGTAAGGTATATTTTTGAGTGAAGTTCCGAACTTCCTTCATTTCAGTTGCTTTAGCGCCCAAAGATTTGAGGTCAATTTCAATGTCAAAGTGACCAGAATTACAAACCATCGCGCCATCTTTCATCGCTTCGAAATGTTCAGCGCGGATCACGTGTTTGTTACCAGTAACAGTTACAAACACATCTGCCTGAGGTGCTGCTTCAGCCATAGGCATGACGCGGAAACCATCCATAGCTGCTTCAATTGCTCTGACTGGGTCAATTTCGGTGACAATGACGTTAGCGCCCATTCCTTTAGCGCGCATAGCCACACCTTTACCACACCAACCATAACCAGCCACAACGAGGACTTTACCAGCTAAGAGGACGTTAGTAGCGCGGATAATACCATCTAAGGTAGATTGTCCGGTTCCGTAGCGGTTGTCAAAGAAATGCTTGGTATCAGCATCATTAACATTCATAGCAGGGAAAGTGAGAACCCCATCTTTGAGCATCGCTGCTAGGCGAACAATTCCGGTGGTGGTTTCTTCAGTGGTGCCGATGAGATCGGACATTTGATGCTGACGTTCTTTAATCAGGGTAGCAACTACATCGCTACCATCGTCAATGATGATATTGGGTTTGTGATCGAGGGCAGTTTGAACGTGACGGTGATAGGTATCGTTATCTTCACCTTTAATGGCATAAACTGGGATATCATAATCAGCGACTAAACAAGCAGCCACATCATCTTGGGTAGATAAAGGGTTACTAGCAATTAATATTGCATCTGCGCCACCTAATTTGAGGGCAATAGCTAGACTTGCGGTTTCGGTGGTAACGTGGCAACAAGCTACTAAACGAATGCCAGCAAAGGGCTTTTCTTTAGCAAAACGCTCTTGAATTTGCTTCAGAACGGGCATTTCGCGGGCTGCCCATTCGATGCGCTGTTTTCCTTTAGGAGCCAGAGCTATATCTTTGATGTCGTATTTCTGCTGGATCGGAGTAGCGACCATGTATATTCTTTCCTCAATAAATTTATTAGAGTCTTTGAATGACTAACCTAAGTTATACCATATCAACGGCCTCTGACCTAGGTAGTGATTACCCTATTCAAGTTAAGTCCGCGATCTTAAAGATGATTCAATTAAAAATTGATCATTATTTGCTCCAAAATTCTCTGGCTTCATCTAATAATTGATTTCCTTGTTCAATGGTTTCAATACGAGACAGGCGATCGCGTAATTCCGCTGCTCCTGAAAACCCTTTACAATACCAAGATAGATGCTTGCGTGACTGATAAATTCCCCTCATTCCTTTATATTTCCACAA
>DLXW01000312.1:10462-14552 GCA_003448685.1 Cyanothece sp. UBA12306 | reverse complement strand
GATGTTCTTTGGCACATTCTAAGCGTTGACTAGGAGTCACAATTGGCTTTCTAGTTCCTGTTTGTAAAAAATGCTCAATTTCTCCGACTAAAAATGGATAGCCCAGGGTTCCTCGCGAACACATTACACCATCGGCATCTGTTTCTTCTAAACATTTAATAGCTGCTTCAACTGAAAAAATATCACCATTAGCAATCACAGGAATAGAGACAACTTTCTTTACTTTCGCGATCCATTCCCATCGGGCTTTTCCGTTATAACCTTGAGCGCGAGTTCTACCATGAATAGTTAACATAGCTGCCCCTGAATCTTCCATTCTTTTCGCAAAATCAAGGATATTAATTTGCTGATCATTCCAGCCAATACGGGTTTTGACTGTGACAGGAACGTTGACAGCTTTAGTAACTTCTTTAACAATATTTTGGGCTATTTCTGGCTGACGCAGCAGAGAAGAACCGCCGCCTTTTTTAGTTATTTTATTAACAGGACAGCCCATATTAATATCAATAGTTCGCGCTCCTTCTGCTACTGCTTTTTGGGCTGCTTCTGCCATGAAATCAGGGCGACAATCAAATAGTTGAATACTAATATTATCTTCATCTGTAGCAATTTCCATTAACTTAGGAAGCTGTTTAAGATGGTGAATTTCTGTAGCACTAACCATCTCAGTATACATCATAGATTGGGGAGCATAACGTCTAACTAATCGACGAAACACTAAATCAGTAACTCCCGATAATGGCGATTGAAAAACACGACTTTTTATCGCCAAATTTCCAATTTTTAAAGGTGTTAATAGCTTTGCTTGTAACTGAGATGAAACCATATATGTTGATGGTAAATTATCAATTATTTATTGAGAAGAACCCCATTGAGGAAAATATCAGAAATACCTTCGGCCATTTCTTGTAATGCTTGAGGAGAAGCTTGAGGATCAATAATAGTCTCAGCAGAAAATCCAGCGATCGCAAACATTCCCAAAAAAACTTGGGCGACAATTTTGGGGTTCATCGGCCGATAAATTCCCCTATCTATTGCCGTTTCAAAGAAAGCTTCAGCTACATCTGTCATTTTAGCAATTACTTCTAATTGAATTCGATCTTTTAATTCTTGATGAAATTGGGCTTCAATGAAACATACTTGCAATAAATCTTTGTTTTCTGCCATTTTTAGCATTCTACGACGCATTACTTGAGCTACAGCTTTATAACTTCCCATTTCACTTAATTCTGTCAATAAATCAGTTAAGATTTCTACCCATCCTGTGGTAGCTACTTCAATCAAAATAGCTTTTTTGGTAGTAAAATAACGAAATAAGGTTCCTTCAGCTACTTTAGCATGGTTAGCTAAATCCTTGGTGGTTGTGCCACCATACCCTTGAGCTGCAAACAGTCGCAAAGCTGATTTAAGAATTCGCGATCGCGTATCTTCTTCTGGTTGAGTTTTTTTAGTGGTTGACCGAACCAATGTCTGACGAAAACTTTGCATAACTTGAGACTGGGGAGACAATATCAATACTCTAGAAATCATTTTCCCCTAAGCTGGCACTTAATAACGATCATTTTTCTAAAATTTTGTTTAATCAGAGACGATTCAATTAGATAATGGAATCAGGCTACTAAACAGCCATGTCTTAAAACAGTGAACAGTTATCGCGACATCGTTTAACTTATTGATAACTGATAACTGTTAAAACATCGGTATTCAATTAATTGAGTAAGAACTATGACTAATGTAACCTCTGAAACCACTATAGAAACAACCCTCGCTGACGATTTTACCACTACCAGTAGCACCCACCATGAAGTAATTGAAACGGTTATTAGTAGCCTAGCAGAAAATGAGAGTGCAATGGTTTACCATGATGAGCAAGGTCATCTCTGGAAGTTTCAATATGGAAGTGTGGAAGTTTATGTGCAACTAACTGGGGAAACTGATGATGATCTATTAACAGTTTGGTCGGCGGTTTTACAACTTCCTGCAACAGATGAACCAGGATTAATGCGTAAATTATTAATAATGAATTGGGAAGAAACTCTAGAAACTCGTTTTGGTATTATGAATGATAAAATTGTTGTTTTAACCCAGCGAACTGTTGCTGATTTATCCCCAGAAGAAATCTCGCGCGCTATTACTTTAGTTGCTACTATTGCTGATGATAATGATGAAATTTTACAAGAAACATTTGGAGGAAGTGCAATTCCTAGTAGTTAGGAGTTAAAAAATAATATTAAAAGGACATGATCTAAAATTTATGTCCTTATTAATATATCAATTTATGTTTAAATTCCATGACTCTTGCCGATAACCCAATTACGGCGAAAAAATCGAGCTAAAGAAGACTCCTCTAAAGCTAAATAAATCGGTCTTCCATGGGGACAAGTGGCAGGGTTACGGGTATTTTTCCAACTATCTAAAAGTTCCTGCATTTCTGATAAATTTAGTGGGGTTCCATTGCGAATTGCACTACGACAAGCTGTAGCTACTTGGGCAGTTTGTAAGTCTCCTCCTAAACTTAATTCGACTAAAGCATCTTGACAATCATCCCTAGTTGCTAACATTTTAGGAATTGTCCGAACTGCCCAGATGTATTCGCCAAAAATCTCAATTTCTAAACCAATTCTTTGTAATTGTTCTACTTGATTTTCTGATAATTGTGCTAGAATAATAGGGCGATCTAAATTAACTAACTGCCAGTCATCGAGCAACTTTTCGTACAACACGCGTTCATGAGCAATATGTTGTTCAATTAACCATAAACCACTAGAATGTTCAGCTACAATATAAGTATTTCGTACCTGTGCCAAGGCTTTTAAAGCGATTAACCCAATTTCAGTATTAGCATTATTTTTACCTTGAGAATAAACATTATAAGTAGTTTTTTCTTCTGATACTTTCAGCAACTTTCCTACCCGTTGATTTTGGGTAGCCGTAGTAAAATTTTGGGGGGATAAACGTAACCCTTGTTCAATGATTTTAGCTACTTGTTCTTGCCAAAAATCTAAACAATGGAGATAAATTTCTGTCTTTGCGGGGTGACGGTTCCAATCAATTTGGTTTGGGGAAACAGTTAAATGGAGAAAACATACCGGAAAGCGATCTTTAGGTAAAGTTCGACTAAAAGAAGTTAAAATCGTCTGTTCTAATCGAGGCGATCGCACTATTCGCCCATTAACTCCCACTTTAACCCAATCAGGTCGGTGACGATGACAGCGATCGGGTAATCCTAGGGTAACTTCAATTAATCCTTCTTTGCTTGAAGAAGATAAGAGGAGATCTTGAGGAATATTTACTGTTTGTGAAAGAAAGCATAAATCATGATGATGAACTCTTTTGAGGAGTTGGGGTATGATGTATTGCGCCGTTTTCCCTGGACTGATATTGAGCAATGATCGGTTATTGTGCCAAACTTGCCAAGTCACCTGTGGATGACATAGAGACATATTTTCAATCAGATTTTGTACCGCTTTTAGTTGTGTCGATAAAGACGGTAAACCTTGACGACGTACGGGCATCTTACCAAAAAGATCAGCAACCTTAACAATGGTACCAACCGCGATCGCTGTGGGTTCTTCCCTGAATGATTCCCCTGAAGATTGATAACCAACACACCATCCCACTCCATCAGACTGACGACTGGCAATTTCTAATTGAGCTACTTGTACCAAACTGTGTAAAGCTTCTCCGCGGAACCCCAAACTATTAATCTTCCATAAATCGGAAAGTTGATTAATTTTACTGGTACTGTGGGGTTTAGCACAGTTACGCAAGTCCTCTAAACCCATTCCACTGCCATTATCGGCTACCTGAATTCGCCAATTTTCTAACAATAGAGAAATAACTAAACGAGTTGCCCCTGCATCTAGGGCATTTTCGACTAATTCGCGAACCACTGCTGCAACTGAATCGATAACCTCTCCAGCAGCGATCAAATTAATAACGTTTGAGGGTAAAAGTTTAATGGGGGGCGACATGAGCAAAGTCAGAAATTAGAAGTTAGTTGGAAATCTCCAAATTTAACTTACTTACGTTGAAAAACTCAATTTCCATTTCCACAATACCCCCCAATACTGCTTCGATTTGGCAACAG
>DLXW01000312.1:0-10254 GCA_003448685.1 Cyanothece sp. UBA12306 | reverse complement strand
ACTGCTTCGATTTGGCAACAGGATATTTTTAATATCCTTTCCTCAAGAGAGTTTCGTGAACTACTCGACGAGTCGCGCAAGCTTACAGCGCGGGCTTCCTAAGCAATAGATAGCTAAACTGTTGCTACATCAGGTTCTTCGATGAGTTCCTGGGTTGTTGGTAATTCCAGACAATAACCAGCGCCGTATACAGTTTTGATATAACATGGATGTCGGGGATCGGGTTCTAATTTAGTGCGTAAATGGCGAATATGTACCCGAATGGTTTCAATATCATCATCTGGATCATATCCCCAAACTTCTTTGAGAATTTCACTGGGGGATACGGTTTGTCCGTGTCTTTGTAACAAACAATGGAGTAATTCAAATTCCAAATGGGTTAGTTTAACGGTTTTTTGGAACCAAATTGCCTCAAAACGCTCTGGAATAAGAGTTAAAGGTCCGTAGTTGAGAATTTCTGAATGTTTAGCTGCTTGGGGAATACGATCAGTACGCCTCAATAAAGCTCGAACCCTAGCTAACATTTCTTCTACTTCAAAGGGTTTAGTTAAATAATCATCAGCACCTGAGTTAAATCCTTCGACTTTATCTTGAGTTTGTCCCAAAGCGGTTAACATCACCACTGGAATATCTGTCGTGCGCTCATCTCGGCGCAGTCTTTGACAAACAGTAAATCCATCGACTTTCGGCAACATTAAATCCAAGATTATTAAATCTGGTTGTAGTTGAACGGCAAGGGCTTGCCCTTTGATACCGTCTTCAGCTTGGTTAACGTCATAACCAGCCATCTCCAAGTTAATGGAGACCAATTCTGAAATAGCAGCATCATCATCAATTACGAGTATTCGAGTCATAGACTTTAAGAACCTATTATTACTATTGATGTATTGTAAAGGTTAACTAAGAAGTGCGATCGGAATATAAAGAATCCTGTCCCGATTATAAGCATGATTCTCAAAGTGGGTGAAAATTTGTCAATTTTTGTTGATAAAATATCTGCTCCAAACCCTAATTATTAAGATTTTTTAATATAAATTAAGATATGTTCACTATAAATATTGTCATAATCTTTACACAAACCTGACACAGTATTGACACAATCAGATTATTCAATGTAATTGGGTTTCTCCAATATGGGTCAATTCCATCCCATCGGTTTATTCTTCGTTGTCAGGGAATTTAGCTATGATGACTCAATCTAAATCTTTAATTCATTTTTTACGACAAGAATTAGCAATTCCCGCTAATTCCATTAACCTGGCTCTACGTGACCAACCTTGCCACGGACACCAATTAATCATGACTCTTTGGCAATACGGATTAGTCACTAAAGAACAATTGGAACATCTTTTTGATTGGCTTGATAATAATAATTTGTCAGAAAAATTTTAATTATATCTTAATTGTTCTGTATTCTTGACGAATGCTAATGACTAGGAACTCTTCACTAAAGTAAAATAACTTCATTAGTTGTTTGCTAGAGATAAATTTTTATGGGTCGCGCTGATAAAGTTGTTCTTGCCTATTCTGGGGGTGTTGATACCTCCGTCTGTATTCCCTATCTCAAACAAGAATGGGGAATCAAAGAAGTCATTACCTTGGCCGCTGATTTAGGACAAGGGGACGAATTAGGCCCAATTCAAGCAAAAGCTCTCAAATGTGGGGCGGTAGAATCATTAGTATCTAATGCTCAAGAAGAATTTGTCATAGACTACGCCTTTCGGGCAATTAAAGCCAACGCGCTTTATGAAAATCGTTATCCTCTTTCTACAGCCTTAGCACGTCCTCTAATTGCTAAACTATTGGTAGAAGCGGCCGAAAAATATGGGGCTGATGCAGTAGCCCATGGTTGCACTGCTAAAGGAAATGATCAGGTACGCTTTGACCTAGGTATTCTCGCTCTTAACCCTGATCTCAAGGTACTCGCTCCTGCCCGAGAATGGAATATGAGTCGGGAGGAAACTATTGCCTATGGGGAAAAATTTGGGGTTGAGTCTCCGGTCAAAAAATCTTCTCCTTTTAGTATTGATCGCAATCTTCTCGGACGGAGTATTGAAGCGGGTCCCCTTGAAGATCCCATGACGGAACCCCCCGAAGAAATTTATTTGATGACGAAAGCGATCGCAGATACCCCCAATGAACCAGAATATGTAGAAATTGGTTTTGAAAAAGGTATTCCTGTCAGTCTCAATGGTCAAAAACTCGATCCTGTTAGCCTCATTAGTCAATTAAATGAAACAGTAGGTAATCATGGGGTTGGCCGGTTAGATATGATCGAAAATCGGGTAGTAGGGATTAAATCAAGGGAAATCTACGAAGCACCTGCCTTATTAGTCCTTATTGATGCTCACCGTGACTTAGAAAGTTTGACCCTCACGGCTGATGTTACCCAATATAAGCAGGGTGTGGGAGATACCTACAGTCAATTAATTTACCGTGGTTTGTGGTACAGTCCTCTAAAAGAAGCTCTCGATGCTTTGATTGACCAAACCCAAGAACGAGTTACAGGGATGGTTCGGGTCAAGTTATTTAAGGGTAATGCAGTTATTGTAGGTCGTGAGTCAGATAATTCTATCTACAGTCCCAATTTATCTACATACGGTTCCGATGATGCTTTTGATCATAAGGCAGCAGAGGGCTTTATTTATATTTGGGGACTTCCTACCAGGGTTTGGGCCCAGAAAACCAAATAAAAGTCATTAACTAGAATTTAGGGGTCAACGGCTGTTGATCCCTGAAATTTATGCTAATTTCTGGAGAAACAATCAAAGTATTGTTCTATTTTGACTTTTTAGAGCTTTTTTTTGAACTATTATATTGACTATTTCACTTCTCGACTTTTATTAGAATCACACTTTACACCAACTTGATTCGAGATTAAGCTAAATTGGACAATAAAGTTAATATCACCCCCTGGTTCATGAGTTCGACAAGTTATAGAAATAGAGTCTGTCCCATGATATTGTAATCCTGCTGTATAATTTCTCAAGCTTTGACTATAATCCCCACGAGCAGTTGCTTTGACTCTCACTGCATTATAGTTAGTAGCTAAAGTAGTACGGATATTATATTGATCATTATTGATGATTATATCTAAATCATGGTTATTGTCTCTCATTTGTTTATTAGTGATTCTCTGAAATTCTCCATTTTCCATGTAGTAAGCATTTTCAGCGCGGACAAGACTAGCAATTTGATTTTGAACTTCAGTTTCTCTCGATTTATTTACCATACCTATTAATTGAGGAATGCTGATAGCAGCTAGTAATCCAACAATAATAACTACAATCATCAACTCAATTAGGGTAAATCCTTTGTTTGATTTTGTTTTGCTTAATTTTCCTAAACTATACAAGATTAGTTGAGTTTCCATAATTATAATTAATTTATCATTTTTTGAAAGCTTTTCTTGATCCTAATAATTTAGCTTCAATTTAAGTAATTTCACTAAAATTATCCAAAAATAATTAGTTCAGTTAAATTAATAAAGATATTAATTATAAATTACCCAATTTTATTAATAAATTATCAAAATCTTGGCTTTCTTAATATTTCTTAAAAAATAATAATTTTTAATTTAGCAGTATTGACACCGGAACAAGAAATATAGCAGAAGTCAGGAGTCTGCAAGTAAAACTCACTAATAGATAGGAATAAACAACCGTTAACCCCTGCAAACTATTCTAATGTTAACGGCTAGTGTTGTATTTGAAGTTAATTATTCAATCACCGGAAAACCTTCAAGAGCTTTACCATCTCCCAAAGAATAGGTTACAAGTTTAACTATCTCTTGACACTCAATTTGTTTAAGAGGAATAGCGCCTATAGGCTTGTCTTGTTCAGTAACTACTTCAAATCCTTGAGGATTATCAGGATAGCTAAATCCTACTTGAATACTATATTGAATATCGCTTCTTGGATTAGCAATCCAGTAATTAAGATTTCGTAAATAAGATCGGAAAAGACTATTTGTGACAAATATATAACGGAGGTTTTTGGCAACAATTTCTTTTCCTTCTTCCCCAAGAGTATTGGCAATTTCGACAGCTACTTTTTTGAGTCGAGTAACATCACGCTGATCCATCAGAAAGTACAGATATTTGACTCCTTTCCTTAAATTTGAACCTGTGACCTCTCGGAAGTCTGGGTCATAATAAGGGAGAAAACTTGGTAGTAATACCCAAAATTCTGATAATCCGCCCAAGGATTTGAGATTTTTAGGTAAATTACTTTGCCACCCTTTTACTCCATCCCAGTCTAAATTCCACAAAGGTCTATCGAGTTCAGAGTCAGGGTCGCTCTGTGGTTTAGAGGTTTGTGCGCCAATTTCTATCTTTCTTAAAAGATGGCTAGGGATAGGGGCTTGAGGATCGGTTTTTAGTGATTTTAAAATAGAAAGAACACGATCCATGCGCTCTTTGTAACTCAACTCTAGTTTAGGTGGAGGTGGAAGAGTTTTCTGCTCAGAACTTGTAATCTGCTCAAGGGCGGAGAAGCCCTCAAGAGCTTTGCCATCTCCCAAAGAATGCTTGACAAGGTTGACAATCTCTTGGCACTCAACAGTTTCAAGACGAACAGCCCCTGTGACTTTGCCTTTTTCAGTAATTACCTCAAATCCTGGAGGGTTTAGAGGATTGCTGTCTGGAAGATCGCTGCCTGGGTTAGCAATCCAATAATTAAGATGTCGTAGATAGGCTCGCAAAAGATTATCTGTAACGAATATGTAACGGAGGTTTTTGGCTACAATTTCTTTTCCTCCTTTTCCCATCTTATTAGCAATTTCAACAGCTACTGTTTTGAGCCGAGTAACATCACGCTCATCCATCAAAAAGTAAATATATTTGGCTTTTTCCCTTAAATTTGAAAGTGTGACCTCTAGGAAGTCTGGGTCATAATAAGCGAGAAACTTGGGTAAAAATACCCAAAACTCTTTCAATCCTTCTTTGAGGCTCTGTGGTAATTGGTTTTCCCAACCTTTTACTCCCAGTTCCTCTACATTCCAGCCTAAATTCCACCGAGATCTATCAGGACTTTCAGGTTGGGAGGTTGCTTCGCCGATTTTTATCTTCTTCAAGAGATTTTTCAAGCTGGGGGGTTTAGACCCTAAAAATTCTTTTGAGGTAAAAATATTTATGATCCGCCTCATACGCTCGTCATACTTTATATCTATCACATCAAGTAGAGTATTCTTGAATGGAGGAGTATTTCCAAGTAATCTCGCAAAAAGGTTTTGGTAATCTTTATAAAGTACGGAGGATTCATTCGTTCTGGAATTGCCAACCACAAGGTATTCGTTAACTTCCACTTCCCGATCAGTATGTAATACCTGGGACGGATATAAATTTATCTTTTTTGTTAAGTCCTGTAAGGCTTTTTTAAAAAGATTATCGATCTTCGCATTTATACTATTATCGTATTCAGAATGGATTGCGGGCAGGCGGACTGCCACAGGAAAAATTTCAATTGGCTTTTGGCCATCTATACGAGGAGCCTGAGCTACCTCCTTTGCTACCCGTCCAACACCATCAAGATTCTCTCTATTGCAGTTAAATAGCATTACGAGGGAATCTGGCATCATCAAGGTGGTTGCAACGCCTCCAACTGGGGTAATTCCTGTCCTTGCATCGATCAGTAAGTAGTCTGGGGAAAAATGAGCTTGGATTTGATATTTGAGCGCCCGAAACATATTAATACCTTTTCTTTTGCGAAAAATACTGTACCAATCTAAGCGTCCAAGTTTTACCCAGTAGTCACGAGCTTTTGAATTACCTGCTGGCATTACATTGATCGGTCCGGTGAGAAACTTGCGTACGAATAGAAGTCCGGCCATAGATTTAACTAACTTGCTTTCTCGAAGGAGTAGCCAAATAATCGATATGGTATTAAGGGGCAAATGCTTAGCCTTTTTGTATTCATATATATATTCGTCTAAATTAGTCGGTATTGCATCTAGGTCATACCAATACTTCAAATAGTTGACTACCCCTAAATTACGAGGTAATTCTTTTTCCTCCACTGGTTTCAGATATTTCTGTAAAATTACTGGTGCAAGGTGAGGTAATCCTCCCTTTATAAGGTACGAGACGGTCAAAATTACTAATTCCTCTAGCGCTGGGAGCCTTAGCTTGTAATGTATTCCAGGAGCTTCAAGATCCAAATCTAGAACAAACACTTTATAACCGTTTGCTGCCAAATGCTCAGCAAAGTTTGCCAGAACTAATGTCCGCCCCACGCCACCTTTGTAAGAGTAAAAAGTAACTGTCTTCATAAATTTTATCTTTAAGTTATAAGTGTCAAGCCTTGTACGGGAACAATTTTAGAGTGAGTAATTGTTCAAGCTTAAGTGATTTAGCCTCTAAACAAGACAGAATCAAGCAACTCATCTTCTTTTTCCTGACTTAGATGGGGTATAGCGGATAAATCTTCTCCTTCTTCCTTCTGTGTCATGACATCATCTAAATTACTTTTTACTCCCCATACCTCTAAACTCGATTCAGGAACTTTCTCATCCCACTTTTGCCACTTCTGTTTTTCTTTAGCAGTTATAGAGATTGTATCTGTTGGCTCATCTCGGAAAGAATCGATGTCACGGCAAACACTGTATATATGGTTGATATATTTCTCCTCGTAGAAGGTAAGTAGAATTAAGTTCCACTTGTGTAACAAATTTAGCGCAAATTCAAAATCATTTTTTTTGTTTGTATTTCGAACCAAATCATATGTTCCATTCAAAAGCTCGATGATTTCTTGAGGTTTAGGCTTCTCTTCCTTTTTACCAAAAAGTAGCTTTTCCTCTAATATCTGGTCTTTATCAGTTAAATCTTGCCTATCTAATCGATTGCTCATCACTTAACTATATCCTTTCACTCATTACCTCGTTACTTCTTAAAACTACCAATTAATTTCTCAAGACACGTCAGAGATGACAGAGTTTAAAACTGGGACTATCAATAGTATAACTTTGTCAGCATAAAGTTGTATGTCCTGAATTGCTTTTGTTAGTTGTATCAAACAAGGACTAAATTCCTGGTATTTCTCAGAGGTTCCATTTTCTAAAAAATTTGCTTTTTCTAGGTCAGAATACTGCTTATTAAAGTCTTTGAGCTTATCTATCAAGTTTCTTGAATAGAAAGGAAGTGTATTAATCGCCTCTTCATATTGCGGATGTGAATTAAGAAACACCGTATCTAATTTTAACTTATCTTCCTTAATAAAATATTTAGCAACATTTGCAATCCCACCCTCTTGTTCGATCTGTTTCTTAATCATCTTAATAAGGGTTTTTCCTACCATAGGTAACTGATTTTGTTTTTCAGTCTCACTTTCGATTAATGGTTTAATTTGCTTGGTTAGATTATCTAATTTTTGGGAGTTTTCGTCATTTTTTCCGCACAAATATTGCTGATCCTCAGTTTTCTTAGCATTATGCCGTATCTCAGCTAGTTCGTTTTTAATCGTTTCTAGTTCATCTTTTATTTGTTTGAATAAATAAGCTTTTTCTTGATGATTCTGTCCCAACATCTCAAATTGATCATGTACCTTTTTAACCTGATTTAAAACATTACATAAGTTGCATAATTCCTGAAGAATTGAGGCAATTTCATTGAGCTTAGCAGAATCGTATTTTTGTTGTTTAAAATTCTCAATTTTTTTAGACCAAGTTACCAAAACAGTGTCGATTGGAATCTCATCTGATACCCAGTAATCTATTGTATCTTCAAGCTTTGAAGCCATTTCTAAGGATTTTTTCGGACTATCAATCATAATAATATTTTCCGGTTGTTGATTTGATGTATCAATACTGGATATTGTTCCCCGTTGAATTTTGTTTGACTCAGGTAGGCTGTCTAGCAAACCTGGTAAAAAACTCTTTAGTTGCTCGCTAAACTTAACTTTAAGGTCTTCAATATTGTTATATTGAGGAGGAAAGTGACCTAACTCATTAAGTTTATTTTGGAAATCCTTTAAACTATCAAAGTCTTCCCGATTAATTTCACTGGCAGAAATTGTAAAATTTTTAAAATAAGTATAGATGAGCGGTTTCTTCGTCTTTTTAAAATTTTCATAAGCTGTCATTACTTCTTCTTTAGTATATTGACCTACTTTTGTTTTAAAGAGGCTAATAACTACGTCACATTCCCTAATTGCTTTATTATATTCATCTTGTAAACGGGTAGCTGACATCGCATCAAGAAAATCTTCCCAGATTACCAAATCTAGGAATATATCCTGTCTAATATATTTTTTATTTTGGCGGTTAATAAAAATCTCAAACTGTTGCCGATCCTCTTTTAACTCTGATGAAGAAGCCAAGAAGATTTTAATGATTTTGTTCGTCATAGTTTGCCTCCTTCTTGTCTGATCCTTCCTTCGCTCTATGTTGCCTGGTATATTGTAGCTACAAACTGTTGAAGTCGGGTAGACTGGGGTTTCTTGAGGATTTCTGGACCGCCACTTTCGATCGCTTTTCCTTTGTCAATGAAGAGAATGCGATCAGCTGCTCGTTGGGCAAAACCCAGTAGATGGGTGACCAACAAAATGCCTATTCCTTGTTCGCGTAATAGTTGAAGATGGGTTAAAACAGTAGCAATTTGTTCCACATCTAGGGCAGAGGTAATCTCATCGAGGAGGATATAGCGAGGTTGCAACACCAGAGCACGAGCGATCGCAGCGCGTTGTCGTTGTCCGATGGAGACTTCATTGGGATAGCGATCAATAAAGGCTCCCATGTCTAGTTTATCAATAATTTCTTTTACTTTGTTTCTTCCATTTCCCCTATGAGAATGACGGAATTTTTTTTCTTTCAGAGGAAGGGTAAGATTTTGACGGAGGGTAAGATGGGGCCAGAGGAATAATTGTTGAAAAACCACTGTCACAGTGGGCCAGGGGGGAATAATTTCTTCTTCTAGATCTTGGGGAAAGGAATAGACCACATCATCAATTCTAATGGTTCCTGAACTGGGGAGATCCAATAATGACAACGCTCTGAGCAAGGTTGTTTTTCCACTACCGCTAGGGCCAATAACGACCGTAATACTTCCTGGTTCTACCGAGATATCAATGTTAGAAAGTAGGGTAAGATTTTCAATGTTTCTAGATAGATTTGAGGCAAGTAACATAATTTTTATCTTTCAGAAATATTACGGGTAAATTGCTGTTTCAACCAAAGCGCCAGGCCATTCAACGGGACACAAATTAGGATAAACAGTAACCCCAATGCCGTATACACTTCAACTGGTCGATAAATTTGAGCATTGATGCGCTGAGCTACCCGAAAAATTTCATCGACGGAAATTAAACTGGCAAAAATCGTCCCTTGTAGCATGGTAACTTGAACTAATAAGAGACGCGGAATAGTAGAACGTAAAATTAAAGGAAGTTGTATCCGTAGAAAAGTTGTTTGAGAACTTAATCCACAGACTTTGGCCGCAGTTATGTACTGTTCTGGAAAATCAAGCAGCGCGTCGCGGACAATATCTGCCACCAAAAACGTATTAATTAATGATAAAGCTGCGGCAGCTGTAATAAAGGGATCAATAACAACCTTAAGAATAGTTTGTAACGGATAATGCAGCCAAAATAACAGTACCAGAGGCGGCAACCCCGCCAAAATAAAGGATAAGGCTCTCGCAGAAACCCCGATAGAATCTCGCCAATAGGTTGCAGCAACCCCTAAACAGGTTCCCAAAACTAATCCCAAAAACCAAATAATAATTGATAACCATAAAGTTGTTTGGAGTCCTGCTATAATCCCTGCTTGATATTCAATAAAAATACGAATAATTTCCATCGATGTTGTTCCTCAACTAAATACCCTGATCAAGTTTTAGGTATGGGGATTAATTGGGTCGATAAGGAAGGGCAGTTCGATAAAAAAGCCCTGGTTCAGGTTCATACTTTTTTAACAGTTTATCAATAATTCCTAAGCTGATAATTTCTCCTAAAGCATTGTCGATAAATCGCCCGAATACTAGATCTCCTTTTCCGATTAAAATGGTGTTGGGAAAAACTCTAATGGGTTTTTTAGCAGCGATATTTTTGAGGCTGCCAGGGTTTTTCTTGAGAAACTCATAAGCAAAATAGGGTTCAACAAAAGCAACATCTGCTTTACCTGTTTTGATATTTAAAAGCATGGTGGAAATTTCAGATAATTGAGGTAATCCCACTTGTTTGGCTTTGGGAAAGTCAGCATTGGCAATTGATTGTGCTATTTCGCCATCAATGGTCGCTATTTAAAATAGCGACCATTGATGG
>DLXW01000002.1 GCA_003448685.1 Cyanothece sp. UBA12306 | reverse complement strand
CGCCTTGGCGGTTGCTATAACAGAAATTTCCTCCTTTAATTGCTCAACCGTTAACTGTTTTCCCTCCTCATTCTCAGTAGAAATGCCTAATTGAAATGCGATCGCCTTAAAAAAGTTCTTGAGACTTCCTTTATAAATAGCGATCGCCGCCTGAAATTCCCCTAATAACTCCTCATACAAAACATGGGCAAAATCATTGATAGCAGTCCCCGCTTCCCCTAAAACCAGCAAAGAATAACCAGAACGGACAGAAGCACAGACTTTCTCAAATTCAGCTTGATTCTCTAAGACGCAAGACGATTTTGCCTCCACTGAGTCAGAAGAGTGGAGGCTACCTGTTGGGGTGTAAACTTTGGGTTGGCTGCCTCCCGTGCATTTTGGACTTTATTCTGTAATTCTGGAGGCAAATCAGACTCATTCATCCCATCAGCTAAAGCACGCTTCACTAAATCCTGCATAGCTAATTCCCGCGCCTTCAACTCAGCAGCTTCATACATCAAATGTTCCATATCAAACTGTGTCGTGGGTTCTTCAGGTTCAACATAAATATCTGGTTCATTTGTTCTGTTCTCGTCACTCAAAGTAGTTGAATTATTGTCAACCACCAAGCTATTACTTGAAGTTACCAAGCTGTTCTCATCCGTCGTCACCTCTGAATCAAAGTATTTATTATAAGTAAAACCAGCCATTTTTCCATTTATATTAATGTATTCATCTAATTCTTTGAGCATATCTAACTGATTCTCATCTAAATAAGCCTTATTATCTTCATCCTTATGTGCTTGTATTTCAAGGAACTTCAAACGGTTGTAATAAGCTACCTTTTTGATGCCAAACATCTCTTGCACATCTTCGGGACGGTACATCTCGGTTCGGCGAACTTCACTCTCTGCTGGTTTAGTCATAATCAAAAAAATTTATTCAGACGGTACATAATATGGGAGGTTATAAAATTTATTATTCCCACAGAGTTCGGCGAACTAACACCCCAGTTCACCGGAGCTTTCCTGAGTATTCATACTTAGCACTCCGAGCAATTATTGTTAGCTTGATTTGAGCAATTTATAGTAGAAAAAATGACTAAAATAGCTATCAGTTTTATGATTCAATTAATTACTACTTAAAATCAGAAATTACTCATTTACTATAATTAAGTTACCATTGCAGATAATACCAAATCATAGTCAACTTTTTGATAATTAATCAACTTAAACTTCAGCAAAAAACCGCCCTAATCTGAGCGGTAAACTTGTGAGGAGTGATTAAATATGAGAAGCAGTATAATTGTGTGATTAGAAATTAAACGTCATAAATCCGACTTTCTTGGGCTTCAGGATTTTCTTGACAGTATTTTTCAAAGTTGGTAAGTTCTTTTTGATGTGAGGCTTCAGCAAACAGTTCTTCGACTTCATCCCAAGCTGCTGCTATTGCGCCGTTGTGTTCGGTTGAAAGTTGACGTGCTTCAGTGAGAGCGTTGTCGATGCGTTGTTGTAGTTCGGTGGTCATAACTTTGTCTCCTTTGTTTTCACACCTGATGTTTATATTTCTACTAACCGAAAGGATTTGGGTCATTCGATGGGGTGAATTGATAGGCCGATTGACTCAGTGCATTTAAGAGGCAAGCTCGGTCTTTTTTCCCATTAGGCTAAGTGACCAGTTTTCAGATAAAAAAGACAGCCATTTTGGGTTTTAAAGGAATGAGAACCATCAGAGCCATCTCTTAACCATGTATGCCACTGATAACGTCCGGATTCGTCTTCTAAAACTCCATCAATAACAAAGATTTCCGCTCCGTCGAGATACCAGTCTTCTAAGAAAGTGCCTGGTTGCCATGATTGCAGTTCGACTTTTTCATCACCAAAGGTATGAAGGGGCATAATGTACTGACCAATGACTGTTCCTGGTTGCCAAGGGGTTGAATTAGTGTCGATCTTGACATAAGTTTGATCTTCAGGGTGCATCTGCCAAAGTTTGACTAAAATAGTAGTGCCTTCTTTGGTATGAGGCGTATGTTTGGAACCAACGGGGTTACGAATATAGCTACCCGGGCCATAGTCTCCATGTTCATCGGAGAAAACCCCATCAAGTACAAGGAATTCTTCGCCGCCTCCATGGCTATGTGAGGGGAAGTAGCTATCAGGGGCAAAACGAACAATGGTTGTCGCTCTTGCAATTTCATCCCCATCTCGTTCTAACATTCTTCTTTGTACACCAGGGGAAGGGGAATCAACCCAAGGTAGTTGGTTACTATCAATAATCACCCGTTGACTTAAATCAGCATTCAGTTTCATCGTTTTATCCTTATGTTTTGATTAATTAATGTTATTACTGTAAAGATGGGAATTAGGTTCAGACCTCGCTTAATTGGGTCATTCGATGGAGTGAATTAATGTCTAAAAAATTCTTGGCTTTGATACTGTTTCTGGGCATTATTGGGGCTTCTGTGTCCTACATTCCCGTAGCTGCACAGAATGATCCTCTTGAGTCCTATCGTTGGCAAAATCGACTTCTGTTGGTGTTCGTCCCAAAAGTTAATGATGCTCGTTTGGTGAATATTAAGCAAGCATTGACTCAGGTGGAATGCGAGTTCAAAGATCGGGATTTGCTATTGGGGGTATTTACTACTGATGCTCGTAGTCGTATTGGAAAGCAGGATATTTCTGCTTATGATGTGGCAGCACTACGGGCTAAATATGGCATCAAAACGAATCAGTTTGCGGTTATTCTTATTGGCAAGGATGGACAACCTAAGTCCTCTCTGTCTGAAGTTCCTGAAGAAGGCTTACTGCTTTTTGAATCGTGCTGACCCCAGGGGTAGTGACAATTCCGAAGCTGCTGCGATCGCCTCAGAAATCAACCAAACCATCTTTAGGCTTCAAT
>DLXW01000369.1:4149-9419 GCA_003448685.1 Cyanothece sp. UBA12306 | reverse complement strand
TTCATCATGAAGTCTACATTGAACAGTCCCATGGAATAACCCATCGGATCTAACACTTCTACCTGAGTTGAAACTGAATTATAGGTATCTCCAGTTCGAGTTAGAGTAATTTCTGCTTGGTCAGGGAAAGGAGAGTTGAAGTTGAAGTCATTTTCCCAAGCAAGATAGTTAACATCGCTAAACTCAATATAGGAAGTCTCATCATCGCGAACTTCGAGAGTCGCGGTGTTATTGTTACCTAAACTATCACTATTGAGATTACCACTACGGGTTAGGGTAATTTCTGCTTGGCCAGTTTGTTCATTTTCCCATGCGGTGAAAACTGTCTCAGAAAACTCAATATAGGAAACTTCATCATCAAAAACATTGAGAGTTGCAGTACCTTGGGTTCCCAATGCTACTTGATTAGGGTCATAATTGACTAAGGATAAAGAAACTGTCTCGGTACCTTCAACAAAATTGTCATCAAAAAGATCAAGATAAACTGTAGTGGTATCTTCTCCTGTGGCAAAATAAACCGGTAGCATTCCCAAAGGACCGACATTATTAATATTATTCCCTAGGATTTCTAAATCCATATAGACACTATTACTGAGATCGCCAGTACGTGTTAAAGTAATAGCTACTCGGTTAGTTCCATCGTTTTCCCAAGCACTATAAACTGCTTCAGAAAACTCGATATAAGAAAATGGCATTTAATTTACCTCAATTGAATAAAATTATCTTAGGAACTCAAAAAGCTGGGGTTTAATGGTAGTTAAAAAATACAAAAAACTACCATCCTAATTGGGGTAGGAAGGTTTAAATGGAAAACTATGAACAAATATTATTAATCAGTTAGTGGACAAAAAACTGAACTTCTTTATTTATAATTAAAACATATTATTTTTTTTAAAGCATCTGTATTAATGCTACTTTAAATAATAAATTTACTTGAATTTTCAGTGAAAATAACTAAAGGCATCAAAAAAATTACTAAGTCTGCAATCATTTATAAAAAAGCTTATAAGTAATTTCAGTTATGTTAAGATAATCTCCATAAACATTAAGTCTTGAACAAGTGTTTTTTGGACTTTATTGTATAGTGCTATGTACAATTAATAATCAACAGATTTATAATCAAGCTATGAATTCATTTTAAAATTTATCAATGTCCTGGATTTAATTAGGTTGCATTATGTACTTTGATCGACTATAATGTCCCCAAAACTCAAATATGTTAAATCAACCAAAAATGCTCAAAAACATTCCTGTCTTCATGGTTTCCCTAGCGACTGGCCTCACCCTATCAGGTTTGTCCGAAGTGGCTAAAGCTTACACGGTAGCTGGTCCTAATCCCAATGATCCCTTGTATCTCGGTACTCCTGGAAAAGTAGTCAACGGAGTTGATCTCGATGGGGTGGGAGACTTAATTTTAAATGGAAATTCTCGATGTACTGCTTCGAGAATTTCTGCAACCCATGCTCTGACTGCTGGACATTGTGTTACCGATAATTTTGGCAACATTAATGTCAACAGTGCTACCCTTGCATGGAACACTGATGATGGTCTCTCCGTTGGCAATGTAGTTAACATTACTACCCATCCGCTCTGGAATGGTGATATTTTACTGGGGGTTGATCTAGCTATTGTAGAACTCGATCAGATAGCTGATTTTGTTCCTACCTACGAGATTTATACTGGTAGTGGCGAAATTGGCGCGATATCTGATGCTAAGGTAGGTTTTGGACTTTCTGGGACAGGAACTACCGGTTATACCATTAATTCTGGAACCAAACGTCATGGTCAAAATGTTTATGATGGAGTTGGGTCAGATTTTTTCAGTGATGTTTCTGCCAATGTCATGATCTATGACTTTGATAGTGGTTTACAAGCTAATAATACTTTAGACTTAATTGCTCCAGGATCATCTGATTTGGGATTAGGACTTAATGAAGTTATGACCGGACCTGGAGATTCTGGTGGATCAACTTTTATCGACGGAAAAATCGCCGGAGTTACCTCTTTCAGTGCTACATTGGGGGTAGGTGATTCTCTTTCAGGACTTAACGGTAGTTTTGGTGAATTGGGTGGGGATGTTCGTGTTTCCCTGTTTAATGATTTCATTCAAGACACAATTGGTACTGTACCAGAACCTTTGACTATTCTTGGTTCAGGTGCAGCAATTGGTTTTGGGACTTTGTTTAAACGGAAATTGGCGAAAAAATCTCGGAAAAATTCTAACCGTTTAAGTTAATTAGATTTTAACATAACTAAGTTCTACAAACTTATCAGCTAGAATTAATAAGTGTGTATAGGCTAAAATGTTTTTTATGAGCTTATATGCACTTCTTTTTAGATTATAAGTTTTGTATAACCCATAATTGAGGCTAAAATTAGATAATTAATAATAAATTTGTTGAATTTAATGAAAGCTAAAAAGTCTCAAAGATATCTTTATCTAACGATGATTATTATTGTAATTATTGGGATATTTTTACGCTTTGTAAATCTCGACAATAAAGTTTATTGGCATGATGAAATATATACCACTTTACACATCAATGGTTATGGTTGGGATCAATGGAAAACTAATGTCTTTACGGGTAAAATAATTGGAGTAGATACTTTACAATACTATCTCCATCTTAATCCCAATAAAACTTTAGCTGATACCTTAAATATTCTAGCAAAAGATGATCCCCATCACCCCCCATTGTATTATACTTTGGTCAGATATTGGCGACAGTTTTTCGGCGATTCAATTACTATTATTAGAAGTTTTTCTGCTTTTGTTAGTTTATTAATATTGCCAGCAATTTCTTGGTTTTCTTGGGAATTATTTGGCCTACATTTAGTAGGTATTATAACCATAATTTTAGTTGCTATTTCTCCTTTTTTTGTTCTTTATGCTCAAGAAGCAAGAGAATATGCTTTATGGACAGTTTTTCTGATTTTATCAAATTCATCTTTATTAAGAGCAATCAAACTAACAAAAAACAAGGTAAATTTACAAAAAAAAGACTATCTGTTTTGGGGGATCTATTCACTTTCAACAATGTTGAGTTTATATACTTCGTTAGTGAGCATTTTTGTGATTATTTCTCAGATCGTTTATTTAATTTTTGCCCAAGGATTTCGTATTACTAAAATAATTATTTTACAAGGATTAGCGTTATTAATTTCTTTCATTACTTTTATCCCTTGGATTTTAGTGTTTTTCGGTAATTATGAACAGTATGAAACAGCTACAAGCTGGACAAGAGAATCAACGGTTTCTAATTTACTTTTATTTCAAAATTTAGGACTAAATCTCACTAGAATATTTTTTGATTTAGATTGGAGATTTTATAATTTGTTGACCTATTTAGTCGTTTTTGGTGTTTTGCTATTAGTAGTTTATGCTCTTTATTTCCTCTACAAAAATACTTCTCCAAAATCTTGGGAATTAATTTTTGCTTTAATTATAATTCAATTAGTTTTCTTATTTATTCCTGATTTACTCTGGGGAGGTATTCGTTCTATTTCTCTTAGATATCTAACTCCCTCTGTTGTTGCTATTGATTTAGCTGTTGCTTATTTATTATCTGGTAAGTTAATTAAACATAATACTAATCCCATCAATATTTGGTCAGTAATAACAATAATGATTTTTTCTAGTGGAGTTATTTCTTGCACTATTAATAGTCAATCTGATACCTCATGGAGTAAATATATTAGTAGCGATCTTCCTCTGGTTTCTCAAATAATTAATGCCACAAATTATCCCTTATTAATTAGTAATGATCAAAGTTATCACCCTGGTAACATAATGGCCTTAAGTTACTTGCTTAAACCAGATGTAAAACTACAGCTATTATCTGAAGAAAAAGGCTACAAAATTCCTGATAAATTTAGAAATATTTTTTTGCTCAACCCCTCAGATGAATTGAGAGAAAGTCTAGAAAATCAATCAGGAGTAAAAGCTAAACCAATCCCATCTGATCATTATATTGGATTATGGAAAATTGAGCTTAATCATATTAACTATAAAATTAGCGAATAGGAATAGCATCAATTGCTTGATCATTAGTCATAAAAAAGCGAGGTCGTAGTATCCGTTTAAATAAAATTATAAGTGTTTGCAGTTCATTGGGATGATATCGTCGTAACCATTGTCCAGGACGACAAAAAAGTAGTTCTACCAAATGACGATACTGTTGAGAAGTAATGGCTTCAAAGTCGACCTCAATTTCTGTTAAAAAATTATCTTTATTGCTAAAAATTTTAGCAACTTTTCCCTGTAATTTAAGGTTTCCTGGCCACTCATTGAGCAAAATTTCAATACTGACAAAATCACCGGAGGAAAGATCTAATTTTTTTCCTAATTTATGATTGAATTGAATACGAGTACCTTTTTCAGAAACTAGATGGGTCATAGCTTTAATTTTACTATTACCCCAAATCAAAATTATCGGCCGTTTAAATTGAAACCATTCCCAGTTTTCTGACTTGGGAGGATCAATACAAGCGATAATTGCTAGTCCTAAGAAAATAAGATTGTAAACCCACCAAAAAATTAAAAGATTTGCCGTTCCTTGAGACATTCCCGAAAATGAAGATTTGAACATCTCCCGATTATAGGTGCGTTGCCAGATAAAATTAACTAAAGTTATCCCATTACCTAACCACAGTAAACCCAAGGGAATAGTTAGCCAACTATTAACCCGAAACCTTTGAGAAAAAAAGCCTTTTGGTGTGACGAGAAAACCCCGAGAAAAAGGTCTAAGCAAAGTTTGAATTGCTGTCAAGCTAAAGGGAATAGTATGGACAACCGTGTAAACTTCCGACAGAAAAAATGATGAAGAGCGATCGCTTAACCAATGCAGGGATAATAATAACAATAAATGGGGTAAAAATAAAAAATAAAGCCACTCATCAGGGGTAATAATAATCGGAAAAATAGAAGCTAAACCGCAGATAATGGGGACAAACAAAGTTAGCAAACGAGGAAAACCCGTTAACCAGAAAACAAGATTTCCCATGTGGGCGATACGTTGAGGAAACTTTAGTCCTGAAAGGGTGAGAGGATTAGCTTGAATAAAAAAAGCTTGCAAACTTCCCATCAACCACCTTTGATACTGTCCAATATAATCATTTAAGCTTTCTGCGGCCAAACCTGCGCTCAGATTTTCATCAAGATAAATCACTCGTTGACCTTGGGAATCTAACATAATTCCGGTAAAATAATCCTCAGACAAAGATTCTGTGACAAAACCCCCAATATTTTCGAGATCTCGAAAATATTGGGG
>DLXW01000369.1:3350-3968 GCA_003448685.1 Cyanothece sp. UBA12306 | reverse complement strand
CCCCAATATTTTCGAGATCTCGGCGACGAACCACAAAAGCCGAACCATCACAAATAGTTGCCCCCACACTGCCAATAGTTGGTTGAATATAGCGAGAAAAACTTTCTCGATTGGTGGTTAAATAATTAGCTAACCCTAAATTGCGCACAATGGCATCAGGATTATAGAAATTTTGATGAGATTGAACAATTCCGATATCTGGCTGCTGGAAAAAACCCACCGTTCGTTGTAAAAAGTTCCGTGTTGGCACGAAATCAGCATCAAATACGGCAATTAGTTCTCCTTGGGTTTGTGGCAAAGCATGGTTTAAATTACCCGCTTTATAATGACGGCGATCGCTACGGGTGATGTATTCACAACCCAATTCTTGACACAAAGATTTAATCTGCGATCGCTGTCCATCATCAAGAAGATAAATAGTCTTTGGGGAATAATCAATCGCTTGACAGCCAATAATGGTTCGCCGCACAATTGATTCTGGCTCATTATAGGTAGGAATGAAAATATCTATCCTAGGACGATAATTACCTTCTTTAACGGAGATTTCGTTAAGATCTGCTTCTTGACTGTAATCTTTAACCTTTGATACCCAAAATAGTTGAGGTAAACCCAAGATAA
>DLXW01000369.1:0-3120 GCA_003448685.1 Cyanothece sp. UBA12306 | reverse complement strand
CCGGAATCTCTAAAAATAATAAGGCAAGGGCTAAAATTCCCGTGATGGCTTCACTTAAATTTAGAGTTGCCAGAACTCGCCAGAAAATGTATCGAAGAGAAAGAGCAATTAAAATACCACTAATGATGGCTTTAGCCCATCGAGTCGGTTTTTTTACAGTTTGTACTATGGTAAAGACAATCGCCAGTAAAGCGATAAAAATTCCTGTTAAAATGTGCCGATAAGGAGCATCAGGGACGGTAACAAACCACGGGGGATTAAGTTGAAACTGATGAGCGATTTTTGCTAGATGGGTAATAGTAGGGTTGCCTAGTAACCAACTCATCGATAAGGCTATAAATAGGCCAAAACTCGTTAACATAACGAGAGTTGCCAGGTGAAAAGGGAAAGTAAGCGATCGCCTTTTTTTCCGTTTATCACTCGCTCTTAAACTTAAATTTGATTTTTTTGGCATTATTTCAAAGTTTAAAAGTAAAGGGCATCAAAAAATTGAAGATTTAAAGCATAACCCCATGTTTTTGTGCCAGTTGACAGATCGGGATTTGAACATATTCGTAGTGATAAAATTCGTCTCGAACAATTTGGCCATTCCAAACAATAATATCAAGATCAATAGTACGTGGTCCTGATTTAATAGGAGTTTTAATCCTTCCTAGTCGTTTTTCTATCCCTTTAAGGGAACAGTTGAGAGTGGAATGATCCATTGATGTTTTTAGATAAAAAGCAGCATTTAAAAAATCGGCTTGATGTTGGTAACCACAAGGTTTTGTCACAATTGCTGAGGAACAATCAATTAAAATTTGTTCTTCAGCTAGAATGTCTGAAGCTGCTTTGAAATTCTCAACTGGATTGATATTAGAACCAACAGAAAGCAGAATATAATTCATGAGATTTATTCTCCTAAACCCAGATAATTTTCCGAATTTTTTCCAATATTTGTCAGAGATTCTCCACCGTCAATGGTGAGAATTTGTCCAGTAACAAATTCATTTTCTAAAATGTATTTCATGGCCTGTAAAAGGTAATCAATCTTTCCTTGACGTTGTAAAGGAATACCTTGGACGCGCCAGGCAATATACTCTTGTGTTCTTTGGGCTAAAGGTAGGGTAACTCCTGGTGCAATGCCATTGACACGAATTTGAGGAGCCAATTCTATTGCAGCGAGTTTAGTCAATTGGGCTAAACTTTTTTTCGACAGTAAATAAGCACAATAATGATACTGATTAAAGGCAATTTTATTGTCAATAATGTTAATAATATTACCAGACTGACACAATTTGGCAAATGCTTGGCTCAGAAAAAAGGGGGCGCGCAAATTAACAGCAAATTGTTTGTCAAATAGGGCGGCTGTTGTCTGGGCAATGGGAGCTGCATCGTACACAGAGGCACTATTAACCAGAAGATTAAAATCTGGGAAGCGATCGCCCACAGCCGTAATTATTGACTCAAAGTCTGTTTCTTGGGTAAAATTAGCTTGAAATCCCTCGCATTCAACCCCTAGTCTACGGATTTCGGCAATAGTTGCTTCTGCTGCTAGTTGTGATTCATGAAAATGAATAGCGACATTGTAGCCTAATTCGGCTAATCCCAAAGCAAAAGCTCTTCCTAAGCGAATCGCGCCACCAGTTACAAGAGCAGTTCCTTTCACCTTAGTTTCACCTCCAGTAAGGAAATTACTACGCTTTTTTGCCTCCTTCTTATTGTAATCAGATAAAAGTTAATTTTTGTTGAGAGACAAATGAGAATTAACTGGTAATTTAACGCTAGACTTGAACTTACAAGTCCCGACTAGAGCTAATTTTAGCTAGAACCTCGGAAAAAATTGGCTAATTTGTAACTTATTAGATAAAATATCTGTGGTATGATATGATTAGAGATTTTCTAAAAATAGTCAAATTATGCTTAATAGACGCACTCTCCTCAAAGCGCTCCCCCTAGGGTTGGCTGGAACTACTTTTAGTTTGAGTTTTTCGTCTTTGATAGCTGCTGTTGCTGGGGAAAAAAACTCCGAATGGAACTACGAAGCTCCCGAAGATTGGGGCGAGTTGTCTGAAGAATATAAAGCTTGTCAAATAGGAAGACAACAATCTCCTATCGACTTACAAACCTCGATTGAATCTACACTCAAACCAATCGAATTTTCCTATGGTGAAATTCCTTTGCGGATTATTAATAATGGTCATACCATTCAAGTTAATAGTAATCCTGGAAATTATCTGATCATTGATAACGAAAAATTTGAACTTTTACAATTTCATTTTCACCATCCTAGTGAGCATACTATCAAGGGACAAAACTATCCCCTGGAACTACATCTAGTTCACCAAAACCAACAAGGTTACCTCGCAGTTTTAGGAATTTTTCTCAAACAAGGACAAGAAAATGCTAGTCTTAAACCTGTATGGGATGCGATGCCATCCCAGAAAAGCCCAGAGAAATTGATTAGGGATGTTCAGATTTCTTTGGCTAATTTATTGCCAGCCGAATCTAATCGCTATCACTATTTTGGTTCTTTAACTACCCCTCCTTGTTCTGAAATTGTGAATTGGGTGGTTTTTCAAAATCCCCTGGAAATTTCTGTGGCACAAATTAATCAATTCCACCAAATATTTCCCGTCAATGCTCGGCCAACTCAACCGATTAATCGCCGTTTTCTTTTAGGTTCTAATTAAAGATATAATGAAGATCGAAGTTAGTGAATTATTAAGTTAATTATGGGTGAAGCTAAACGTCGTCAAACAGCCCTAAAAGATAAATATGGCCAGGAAGAAACTATTCTTCCTTGGCTTCCTATTACCAAGCGTCAAGCTGAAAGCTTTTATCAATGGACTACCCGCGGAGCTTGGATTGGTATTGGTTTAATGATTGCTCTGTGGGTTATGGTTCGCTTTCTTGGGCCTGCTTTTGGTTGGTGGGATGTCCAATGAAGGATAATTTAGAATTTAGAATTTAGAACGTTTAATCTTAACAGAAATTTCCTCCAAATCGACGACAATCACGGCGTTGTCGTCGTTGGGCACGACGATTGCTCCGAGCACGCCGTCTTGCTCGTCTTCTTGAGCGACCTGCCATTAACGTTTCCTTATTTTCTATTTCGATGTTATAGCAACCGCCAAGGCG
>DLXW01000313.1:8073-8329 GCA_003448685.1 Cyanothece sp. UBA12306 | reverse complement strand
CATTCTACATTCTTAATTCTGCTTACTTGACATCTTTAAGAAGAAAAATTTGATTATTTTTAACAGTGCTATAATAGATTTTATGCAGTCCTTGATGTCCATCTTCACCAAACTTTAGAGGGATTCCAATACCGAGATCAAAGTCATTAAGATTATCTACAATATGATGAAGATTATGGTCTTCAGAAGATGTCATAAGACGTTTGAGAATCTCTGCCATCAACTTAGCATTGAGAAAGCCTTCAAAACTGACAAA
>DLXW01000313.1:7448-7930 GCA_003448685.1 Cyanothece sp. UBA12306 | reverse complement strand
AAGCCTTCAAAACTGACAAAATTATAACCTAAAGAAGTATAATCTTTTTCTGTTATCGGGTCTTTTCCTTGATATTTGTCTATTAAACTACGGTACTCTTGAACCGCAGGAAGAGATGTATCTTGGTAACTAGGCAAGACTTGAGAATTAATCAAATTATAAGTATAGTTTCGTTGATTTTTTTGTTCTATTTCTAACAACAATTTCAATAAACTTTCGCTACTAACAAAAGAAATATTGGCAATAGGAATATCCCATCGATCATTCCTAACATCGCGAATAAAACCCGCAGCAGCTTGATAGCTACTAATGGAGATAATAGCATCTGGTTTAGCCTCTTTTAAAATCTTAACTTGGGGTTGAAAACTACTATTATATTCCGTTCCCCGACGATAGGTTGCTTCAGCTACAATATTTAGTCCATAGGTGTTTAATTCTTTTCTGACTCCATCCCAACCACTACGACCGTAGGCATCGATCTG
>DLXW01000313.1:6647-7271 GCA_003448685.1 Cyanothece sp. UBA12306 | reverse complement strand
GTGTAGGCATCGATCTGATAAAATACAGCAATACGTTTACGTCCCATCTTCAAGAAATGATCGACTAATCCTGCGGTTTCTTCCTGATAAGATGGTCTAAGATTAATTACAGAGCGAGCGTAGGGATATTGACGGTGGGGTTCGGCTCCCGTAAAGGGAAAAAATAGAAAAACTTTATTTTCTTGATACTTTTGTAATAGGGGTAAAATTTTAGTTACCGTGGGGGTTCCTACATAATCAAATAATAGGGATACTCCATCGTTTTCTACTAGACGAATTGTATTTTTAAGAGTAGATAATGGGTCATAACCATCGTCATAGGCTTTAATGATGATAGGATGACCATTAATCCCCCCAGCTTGATTAATCTTATCAATATAAGCCATGGAACCGTGATATAGTTCTAGTCCAAGATTACTAGATGCTCCACTAAAAGCAGCTGACATTCCCAGAATAATCGGTTCTTTAGGTTGCTCAGTAGCTAAGGCTAAATAATTAGTACATAATGACAGGCCAATAACTAGGATAATTAACAATTTACTTAATAGTTTAATCGCCATATTTATGTTGAAATAACCTTTAAATCATAGCCAGCAAATACTTTCTACATTTTACATTCTTAAT
>DLXW01000313.1:6142-6387 GCA_003448685.1 Cyanothece sp. UBA12306 | reverse complement strand
TACATTTTACATTCTTAATTTTAAAATTTTACTAGATTCATGCTGGAACTTCTACTGTTTCTTTTCCTGCCAATTCAAAGGCTGCATGAACTGCTTTTAAAGCTTTAACTCCTTCCTCTTTGCTAACTACACAACTAATTTTAATCTCTGAGGTTGCAATCATTTTAATATTAATTTTATGTCTGGCTAAAGCGTCAAAAAATTTGGCTGCTACTCCAGGTTGTCCAGCCATTCCTGCCCCCACT
>DLXW01000313.1:0-5911 GCA_003448685.1 Cyanothece sp. UBA12306 | reverse complement strand
CACTTACTTTAGCAATATCGGGATCAACAATCATTTCTTTAAAGTGCATGGACAAGGTTTCTAAAGCCTTTTGGGCTGCTGGTACATCGGTTTGAGCAACAGTAAAAGCAATATCACGGGTTGGCATTCCCCCAACAATGCGACAACGTTGAGATTGTATGATAGTGGCAACACTAATATTTTTCTCTGCTAGAACACTAAAAATCTTGGCGGCCATTCCTGGGCGATCCTGAACATGGCAAAGTGCAATCTGTGCTTGTTTATTATCTAAGGCAACCCCTCGAACTGGAGGAGACATCTCTATTACCCGATCGCTAATGGATGTGGAAGATAGTTCGACATTGAATCCTTGACATAAAGCTTTTATGGCGCGATCGCAGTTTTCTTGAGCGATAACACAACTTACTTTAACTTCCGAGGTTGCAATCATTTCAATGTTAATCCCTTCGTCGGCGAGGATTCTAAACATCTTAGCAGCAATTCCAGGCCGTCCAATCATTCCGGCTCCTGCGATGGCAATTTTAGCTACTTGGTTATCTACCATCACCTCTGCTTCATCCTTATTTTCCGGCTGATTCCTAAAAGAAATGGAAATCGCTTCACAAACTGCTTTGGCCTTAACTAGAACATCATTAAATACAGTTAAGGAAATATCATTACTATTCCCTTCATGAATCGATTGAATAATTAAGTCGACATCCACTTGTTGATGGGCAATTTCCCCAAATAATCGAGCAGCAATACCAGGGCGATCGGGAACCCTGATCAAAGCAATTTTAGCTTGATTCCGGTCAAATTCTACCCCATCTACTGCTTTAGTCAATTCTAATCCGTCTAGAGATCTCGGTTTGGGAATAGGGGAAATAACGCGGGTTCCTGGGGCATCACTCCAACTCGATCGCACTACTAAGGGAATGCCATAATTACGGGCGATTTCTACGGCCCTCGGATGGAGAACCTTGGCCCCTAAACTAGCTAACTCCAACATCTCATCAGAGGTGATTTCGTCCATTAATTGAGCATCGGGGACAAGACGGGGATCAGTGGTTAGAATACCAGGGACATCGGTATAAATCTCGCAACAACTGGCTTTTAATGAGGCGGCAATGGCTACTGCGGAGGTATCTGAGCCACCACGACCTAAGGTAGTAATTTCTAAGTCATCTAGCTTACTAATCCCCTGGAATCCGGCTACTACAACTACTTCACCGAGATCAAGATGACGTTCGATACGATGGGGTTTAATCGATAGGATTCGGGCTCGACTGTGTTCTGCTTCGGTTATAATGCCCACTTGCGCCCCTGTTAGGGAAATGGCGGCTTGTCCTATTTCTTGCAAAGCCATGGACATCAAAGCAATGGAAACCTGTTCCCCCGTTGATAGTAGCATATCCATTTCCCGACGGCTGGGATTGGGGGTAATTTCTTGCGCTAAATTGACTAAAGTATCAGTGGTTTTACCCATAGCTGAGACAATCACCACGACTTGATTGCCATTTTGGGCTGTTCTTTGGATACGTCGCGCTACTGTTTGAATCCGTTCTACAGAACCGACTGATGTTCCACCGTACTTTTGAACAATTAAGGCCATAACTTTGGAGAGAATTTTTTTGCCAATTGTATCACACAGAAATAGTTGCCAGATCTGTGATCTAATTTTATTATAAGTTTAATTTTTTCTTAATGATGTAAGATGACTATTATCAATTTTCCGAAAAGCATGGATTAATTATTAAGATTCAATAACTAATTTGTTTTTATAAAATTACCTTTTTAATAAGTTAAATCAATAATAAAAAAATCTCAAGTCTGATTTTTACAAGATTCAAAATAAAATTATTAAATTCTAATTAAAAATATCTTAAACAACAATTAACCTGCTAAAAAATTTTTTATGTTAATCTTAATGGTGTTGATTGTTTAATAATTGCTGCATTTTTTCTGGATTTAGCGAAACTTAAAAAGCGAAAATATACAAAAGTCTAACAATGTTAGCTTTGAAAATATACAAAAAAAACTAGGGATATTTTTGGTTCGCAATTAATCAACAATTTATCGAAGATGAACCCCTAACATTGAGTTTACACCAACGTTTACATGAACGCTTACACTAATAATTGCAAGGAGTACAAATGAGTACCATTCTATCACCAGGGGATATAGCCATCATTGGCTTTAATTTTGATAACCCCGATCAATTAGCATTTCTAACATTAGTAGATATTGCTGCGGGTACAGCCATCAAATTCACAGATAATGGTTGGAAAAATGATAATACCTTTAGAAGTAATGAAGGGATTTTTACCTGGACAGCAACGACAGATATTACAGCAGGAACAGTAATTAAACTAGATGTAAATGGTGTTGCTTTTTCAGCCAGTGGTGACCAAATTATAGCTTACCAAGGAACTGACACTAATCCTACCTTTATTTATGCTCTTAATAGTGAAGGTAGCAATGGAGAATGGCAGTCTGATGCTACGAGTTCCAACACTTCTGCTTTACCCACAGGTTTAGTTAATGGCGAAACAGCAGTTGCGTTAGATGAAATTGACAATGCTATTTATACAGGAACTACTTCCGGTACAAAAGCAGAATTACTAGCTGCTATTAGCGATAAATCTAATTGGACTGGTAGCGATAGTACAAGACAAAATATACCAACAGATTCTTTCACCATAACTGATAATGATAATGGAGGAACAACAGTATTCATTAATGAAATTCACTACGATAATAGCGGTAGCGACGTTGGCGAATTTATTGAACTAGCGGGTTCAGCGGGGACTAATCTTGATGGTTGGAGTATCGTTTTATATAACGGTAATAATGGTTCTGTTTACAATACTATCGATTTAACTGGTAATACCTTTACCGATCAAAATAATGGTTTTGGGTTTGTTTCTGTTTTTATTAGTGGTATTCAAAATGGATCTCCTGATGGTATCGCTTTGGTGGATAATGAAACTAATGTGGTGCAGTTTCTCAGCTACGAAGGAAGCTTGACGGCGATCGGTGGCCCTGCTGATGGTTTAACTAGCACAGACATCGGTGTATCGGAGTCGAGTAGTACTCCTATTGGTTTCTCTTTGCAACTGACGGGGACAGGTAGTCAAGCAGAAGATTTCACTTGGACATCCCCAGCAATTGAAACTCCCGATGCAGTCAATAACGGTCAAAGTTTTGGTACAACTCCTCCTCCCCCTCCTCCTAATCAAATTATTAAAATTCATACGATCCAAGGAACAGGTTTACAAAGTAGCTTAACTGGTCAAATTGTAACGGTTGAAGCAATTGTTATCGGCGACTTTCAAGGAAGTAGTGGACTCCGTGGATTTTATTTACAAGAAGAAGACACAGATGCTGATGCAAATGCTTTAACTTCTGAGGGAATTTTTGTTTTTGATGGCAGTAATCCTGGGGTTGATGTTAATGTCGGTGATAAGGTACAAGTTACCGGAACTGTTACCGAGTTTAATAGTAGTGGTACTTTCTTAACCGAACTTTCTAATATTACTGATGTTACTGTTGTCAACACCGGTAACAACCTCCCAATTGAGGTAACTATTAATGATTTAAAAGCAGCTAATGGTTCATCAGTAGGACTAGAAAATTATGAAGGAATGCGCGTTAATTTCGCTGAAACCTTAACGGTAACCGAATACTTCGAGTTAGGACGTTTTGGCAATGTAGCTCTCTCAACAGGGGGAAGATTATATCAACCAACTAATGTCACTACTCCTGGTACAGCAGCTAATAATTTACAAGCGGATAATGACCTAAGACGCATTGTTTTAGATGATGGTAGTACCCAGCAAAATGCTGACCCTATTCTCTTTGGTCGTAATGGCCAAACCCTCAGTTCTACTAATATTTTACGGGGAGGAGATACTGTTACTCAATTATCGGGAATTTTAGATCAACGCTTCGGAGATTATCGAGTTCAGACCAATACAGGAGTAGACTTTCAAGCAGTTAATCAACGTCCTACAACTACACCAGATGTGGGAGGAACTCTCAAAATTGCTAATTATAATGTGTTGAATTATTTCACCACAATTGATAACGGTTCTAACGGTGCAAGGGGTGCTGATAGTAGTAGTGAATTCCAACGTCAACAAGCTAAATTGGTGAGTGCATTAACTGAAATTGATGCTGATATTTTGGGGTTAGTTGAAATTGAAAATAATAGCGATACTGCTGTTAGTAACCTAGTTAGTGCCTTAAATACAGAAACAGGACTTGAAACCTACAATTACATTGCCACGGGAACTATTGGAACCGATGCTATTAAAGTAGCATTAATCTACAAACCCGATGTTGTCAATCCTTTTGGTAACTTTGCTATTCTCGATAGTTCCGTTGACCCTACCTTTCAAGATAATCGTAATCGTCCGGCCTTAGCACAAACCTTTGAAGAAATAGCAACCGGAGAAAAAGTTACCATTTCTTTGAACCATTTTAAATCGAAAGGATCATCGGGTTTAAGTAATACTCAAGACCCTAATTTTGCTCAAGGAGATGGTCAAGGTTTTTGGAATGCAACCCGTACTGATGCAGCTAATGCTTTGGTTAATTGGTTAGCAACTGATCCCACAGGTAGTGGTGATAATGACTTTCTGATTATGGGGGATTTAAACGCCTATGCAATGGAAGATCCCATCACTACAATTAAAAATGCAGGATACACTAATTTAATTGAACAATTTAATGGTTTAGATGCCTATTCTTACGTTTTTGATGGACAATTTGGTTACTTAGATCATGCCTTATCTAATAGTAGTTTAACCTCCCAAGTAACTGGGGTTACTGAATTACATATTAACGCTGATGAACCTAATGTTTTTGATTACAATGAAGAATTTAATCCCCCTAGTTTATATAGTGTTGATCCCTATCGAACTTCCGATCATGATCCCGTTCTCATTGGATTAAATTTAGGCAATTTTGTTGAGGGAACAGCAGATATAGATATCTTAACTGGAACTAATAACAAAGATGTCATTGCCGGTTTTCAAGGTTTTGACATCATTACCACAGGTGATGGGACAGATCAAATTGTTTACAATAGTGTTACGGATGGCATTGATTTTATCACCGATTTTGAGGTAGGAAATGATACTTTTGTGTTGACTGAACTATTGGATAGTTTGGGATATAACGGTTCTGATCCTATTGCAGATGGTTATATTGATTTTGTTAGTTCTGGAACCAATACTATGGTTCAGTTTGATGCTGATGGTACAGCTGGATCGGGAATATTTCGCAACTTAATCTTTGTCGAAAATGTCACCCCTAATGCTTTAAATGACAGCAATAATTTTGTCTTTTAAGCGATCAATAATCAACTAAAGGTATGAGAAATTGTCTTAGATTTCTTCATATCTTTAGTGTTATTGAAACAATCAATTCTTACCTTAAATCAAAAAAAAATCATGACTTATTCTTTGAGAAAAATAACCCTTGCCACATCTGCGATCGCTCTTACTTTGTCCTTAGTTCCTACTACTTCAGTTCAAGCAGCGATGATTACTTATTCCTTTTCAGGAACAACAGATTCTGGTTCTTTAAATAATGAAAGCTATAGTGGAACATTTAGTTTTGATGACTCAGATTTAACCGGTTCTTTTCTCGAATTTTTACCTATATTAGATGTAACTTTCAAGTTTTTAGGAACAACTTTTGATCAATCTGATGCTGTTGCAACTCCTACGGCTAATTTCTCTTTTGGACAGTTTTTAGGATTGTCATACAGTGTAGATAATTTCGAGCCTACTTTCTCTATTATCGCAGGTTTTCCTAGTATTAATGATGCTTATTTTGCCTACGATACTAATACCGGTAATGCAGGAACGGGGAATATTAGTTACAGTACTGTCAATAGTGTTCCTGAACCTTTAACTATTTTAGG
>DLXW01000057.1:8058-9018 GCA_003448685.1 Cyanothece sp. UBA12306 | reverse complement strand
TCCCAAATGGGTTCTATAGAATAGGGGACGGCTAAAATCAGCTTTAGTTGCCCGCGCAGCATTTGGCCAAATAGCGCAGGGTACGGCATCGTATCGTCTGGCATCGAGTCCTTCAATCATAGAACCAAATCCCACTTCTTCAACCCATTGGACTTTTAGCGAGGCTTTTTCGGCTAATTTCTCAAAGGCATCAGCAACAATCCCTGATACCTTGCTGGTGTTGGGGTCAATAATACACGAAGGAGGGTTAGAAACGTAACCAGCACGAATTATACGCGTCTGAATCACTTGATCAAGTGTCGATGACTTTGAGGAAACTCCAGAATTAGAATTTTTAGCAGGATTCGAGAAGAGAACGACGACTAAAGTGGCAACTATTGCTGCTACGATAACAGGGAATAATAAATTTGATCCAGGAAACGACCGACGACTTTTATTGGTCATTACAACCTCCAAATAACTACGGAAACTGTTTTGATAAATTTTATTAATATTTTTCAATAACAACAATCATAGTCTAAACTTACAATATAGATCATCTTTATTCAATACTTAACCAACTAAAAACTTGATTAACTGTTAATTGTAAGTTAATTTCTGGTAAAATAGGTAAGGATTTATCTCCTTTGAATAATTGTATTTTTTGTTCAGGAAAAGCTACTAAAATTGTCTCTTCATGGGGGTCAATTAACCATCCTAATTCTGTACCATATTGGGAACAATGTAATAAATTTGCGAGAACTTTGGTTAAACTTTGATCCGGTGATAAAATTTCAATTGACCAATCTGGAGCAATCTCAAAACGGTTAGCAATACGTCCTGATGAGGTTCTAGGAATGCGTTCCCAGCGAAACACTGTTACATCAGGAACAATGGCATTACCCCCAAAAACACATCTTAATTCAGGGAAAGCGTAGGCTATTTTGGAAGATTTAGCAACACTATTAATAATCTCACAGA
>DLXW01000057.1:441-7875 GCA_003448685.1 Cyanothece sp. UBA12306 | reverse complement strand
TATTAATAATCTCACAGAGTTGACCTTGAATTACACTATGTTCACCTTGAGGCATTACTTTTTGAACAATTTTACCATTAATAAATTCGGATGCGGGTTTGGTTTCAGGGAGTTGTAAAAACTCTTCTAATGTTAAGCTAGTTACTACAGTTTGCCTCATTTTTTTAGTTAATTACTAAGATGATTTTGTCCTTGATTAAGATAATAAATAAATAGCTTCTACTCTAACTACCAGGTATGACTAACACTTTTTAAAATTGTCATGGGAGTTAATTGTTTTAGTTGTTCCAATTGTTCCTTGTTTTTAACTAATAATGCTCCAGCAAACCCTAAAGAATTAATTCCAATTGATTGATAACTTGGTTGTGATCGCCTGATCATCATCATCCATTTTTTGGTTACTAAAAGATTATAATCACCTGCTGTTTTTTCTGAGTCAAAGGGGATTTTAATAGCTGCCAATAATTGATAATAGCTATTGAGAAGAGTTTGACTAATTTGATTATTATCTGAACTAGAATCAAGATTAAATTTAATTAAAGCATGACTAAAGGTAAAGCTAGGAATTTGACCAATATCTTCTACAAATTGAGCAGTATCTAATGCGGGTTCAATGGGAATTTTTGCTCCTTCTGGAGATAAAGGAAGGGGAACCAATTGTAAGTGTTTATGTCTTTGACTTGCTCCTGCAATAGGACTACTATTATAAAATCCTAGTCCATCAATTTCTATCAAACATTGCCATAAAGCAGAAAAATCAGACAATTTTAAATAACTTTGTTGTTCTTCAAAAGCACGAGTAATAATGAGTAAGTGGTAATCAACAACATTATATTTATTCAATAAACATAAATGAGTATCAGAAAGATTAGTAACAAATAAATCTTCTTCATAGGGAAGAAAAGGATTAAAATCTTTACCCTGACTATTGGCTTTTCTTTTTTTTTGCTTTGTATCTATTTCTTTGCGTTCAATATTAGATAAAATTCTGACTAAAAATCGTAAATTATTGTCTTCTATAAAATCATAATCTGTTGCAATAGATTGTAATGCACCACAGTTAAGTGCGTGACTCGTCTGAGCAACAACTTTATCCCATAACCTATTAGGTTTAATTGAGTTATTTTCTCTAATCATCATTTAATTTAAAATTCCTCCTCTCGTAATAACCAAAAACCACTATAAGTAACACCAGAGTCATCTGGTTGAACTACTAAAAAATGCAGTCCATTACTAGATTGTTTTTGAGTTTCATACCTTTGTGCTGCTTGTGCCATTTCCGAATCTTCAAAAGTTGCTAAAATCCAACGATCTACTAATCCTGCTTCTAAAATTAACCCTCCAGATTCATTGATTTTGGTGGGAATATAATTCAAAGAAACAGGTTTAATCTCACCTAACCAACGAGCTAAATACATAGAGGTTCTACTTCCATAAATGATTATACCTGGAATCTCTGTTGTTGACGCAAGACCCAATTTAAACGGAAAAAGTAATTCGGGAATATCTTTAATTGGAATGGGACGATCTTTAAAAAATTCAATAATATCTCCTCCTTTAAATGTCACAAACTGCCATTTTTCTCCCCATAAATTTTCTGGAACTGCTTGGGGAGGAGGTTGATCTATTTTGAGAAAATTATAGTAACTTTCACTAACTTGTTGTTTTAAAATACTTTTAAGCTGGGGAGTTCGTCTTGTAGCTTGAACTTTAACACCTAATTGATTTGCTACTAGAGTTAATAAATTAAGAGACTGTGGACGAAAAACTTGAATAATATGAGGTTTTTCTTGTTGTATTATTGGTTCCAATTTAGTAATTAACCAACTAGAATTTGCTGATTTCTGTTGACAAAAGACTTGATAAATTATTTGTCCTTTTTGATCGCAAATTATTAATTGCCATTGCTCATTATTTTGCTGATTTTCTAAAGGATATTTATAAAAGTCTGCTTGCCAAATATTCATATTTTTTGATGTAAAATAGGCTTCTCGACTGTAACTGTAATTAATCTTATCATAATCTCATCGGTTTTCAACTTTGTACCCTGAGTTTCAAGTAAAGTTATCTATAAACAACTCTTGATCATCTATAATCAGTAAAGGATTAATATGTGTTTTATAATTTACCAGATAATCAATAATCATGAGTGATAATAGCATAAACTTGCAAAATGCAGAAAAATGGTTAGAAATTGGCAAAATTGTAGCTCCACAAGGATTAAAAGGAGAGTTAAGAGTTATATCTAGTTCAGATTTTCCTGAAAGATTTGAAAAACCTGGGATGCGATGGTTACAATCTCCCAATGGTGTATCTATTGAAAAAGTTGAATTAATTAGGGGTCGATATGTACCAGGAAAAAACATATATATTATTAAATTATCGAATATAGTAAATCGCAATCAAGCTGAAACACTAAGAGATTATAAATTATTAGTTTCTAGTAGTGATCGTCCCCAAATCAATGAAGATGAATATCACTTTTCAGATTTAATTAATTTAGAAGTTTATCATCAAAAAAATAACGAATTAATCGGAGTAGTAACTAATATTTTCTTGGCTGGAAATGATTTATTAGAAGTCAAATTGTATCAGAATAAATCAGGAGATATAAACCTAAAAAAACAAAAAAAAAACAGTGTAAATATTGAAAAAAAAATTTTAATTCCCTTTGTTTATGATATTGTTCCAGTGGTAGATTTAGTAAATAAGAGAATAGAAATTAATCCCCCATTAGGATTATTAGAATTAAACTAAACCAAAGTGAGAAACGCTATATCAATAACACCAGACTTTGAGAAATACTACTTCAAGCATAGGTCTGGTGTTACCTGTTGGCCACAAAATTATCGTCGAACTCACGTTTACTTAGATTCTACCCATAAAAGTTTTAATGCCATCAAAGCAAATCCAATAGCAGCTAGAGATTTTAAGACTTTAGTTGGTAATATTTCAGCCATACCACCACCGGCAATTACTCCTAAAAAACTTGCTAAAATCAAAGCAGTTATTGAACCTAAAAATACTCCATGAGGAGACTTAGAACTTCCCCCTAAAGCGATAGCGGCTAATTGACTTTTGTCACCAATTTCTGCTAAAAACACAGTCACAAAACTTAATCCAAATAATTGCCAATCCATAATAGTTAATAGTTGATAGTTGATAGTTGATCAGCTGTTGTGCATTTAAACCACTTATTTATTTAGCTAATAACGTCACCAATGAGTAAACCAGTAATCAGAAGTAACAATAAAGCAACAGCTAAATCTAGAATTTGTGGAGATAAACGACGAGCAATCCAATAGCCAATTAATACCCCTAATAAACTGGTAGTAATTAAGGCAGTCGCCGCTCCCGCAAATACCACCCAAGGAGATTGGGATTGGGCGCTAATTAATAGAGTTGCTAATTGGGTTTTATCACCCATTTCTGCCAAAAATATTGTCAGAAAAGTAGAACTAAAAACTGTCCAAAAGCTCCATGATTGTTGATCGATAGAAGATTTTTGAACGTCTTTTAATTGAGATTTTGAAGAGGAAAAAGATTGATTAGAGTCAGTTTCGTTTGGTTTGGCTGTTGTCATAAAATTAAACTAAATTCTAAATTCTAAATTCTAAATTCTCAACAGTTCCCACTTGCTGATTAAAGTGTTCCATTTCTGGGCTATTTTTCCCGTAAACCCCTGTAATTTGTTGTTGACAACATTTGATCGCAAAATCATTAAACTCGTCCCTCTCAACCCCAAACATCTGTTCAAACGTCTCTGGAATGACGCGACAGAAACGAGGACGCTGTTGATAAATTTTACATTTGCGCGTAGCATGGTCAAAATTAATACACCATCCCCCCTCCCCCACTAAACTCAAATAATGAGTTAGTTCTTCTGATGTGAGATAATCACCCAAGTCAGGGCGATCGCTTGGATCAAGATGACAACAAGCGCCACACCCCTCAACACATTGCCAAATCTCCATTTCCAAAAATCCCCCAACTTTTTTAATAAAACTTTATGTATTTTTATGTCCTAACTGAAAAAGACTGAAGCCTTCCCAGGGTATTATAGACTATGGTTTTTTGGCTTAATATAACACTACGGATCAAGATGTTTGACATTGGTACAAGTAGCAAAACCTATTTTAATCAAATTTTGCCTTTTGCCTTTTGCAATAAATACCTTTGGCCTAGCGATATAGCCTTTAAACTCAACTTATTGGGAACAGTCAGGAGAAAACATGGAATTATTAGCACTAAATCTAGAACCTATTTTCCAATTAACCTTTGTCGGTTTAATTATGATTGCAGGTCCGGTAGTCATATTTTTACTGGCTTTTCGTGGTGGCGATCTCTAGAATTTAGATGGTGAATAGCGGATAGTTGATAAGGGAGGTTCCCTTATTGCCTATTCCCTATTCCCCAGTCTCTCCTAGCTACAATAACCCATCAATTGGGAAGGATCCCATTCGAGGGTGTCCCCAATGGTGGAACCGTTATGATAGCCAGCTAGGATGATTTCACAGGTTTTACCCCAAGTAATAACCCCAGTTTGATCTAAGGCGATCGCCCCTAAGTCCCGTTGATTTTTTTGCGACTCTGCCATCGATTTTTCCATGGCATGGGGTAAGTCCATTCCATCACCCACACGAATGACAATTCTTGCAGCTAAACACTCATTAATGATATCTTCCCCAATTCCTGTACAGCTAACTCCTGCATTGGAGGTAGCATAATTTCCCGCCGGCATAGCTGAGTCACTGACTCGTCCAATTCTTTCTAGTCCTTTACCTCCTGTGGAAGTTCCAGCAGCAATGTTTCCTTGACTATCGAGGGTTACTACTCCAATAGTTCCCCGTCCTGCTTCTGGAGAAGGTTGGGCGATTAATCGTCCCATTTTACTCTGAAAGTTGCCTTTCCATTCTTCTATCCATTCTAGGGCTCGAAATTCGGTCAAGGGATCATAGATGGGGATCTGTAATTCTCTAGCTAATTCAGCAGAACCTAGATCAGAAAGGATGCGATCGCTTTGGGTTTGCAGAAATTTGGCTAATTCAATCGGATTTTTGACGCGGGAAACGTTAATCACACCACTAAAGTTTTGCTTGATCCCGTCCATTAAGGAGGCACTCATCCGTAGTTGTCCATCAGACTGCAAAACTGATCCAGTTCCGGCATTAAAACGGGGTTCGTCTTCGAGAAGTTGACAACCAAGAACCACTGCATCAACAGCAGTTCCTCCGTTTTCTAGCAGTTGATAAACTTGGCTAACAATACTATGAAGAGATTGACGGACATTTTCTAAACCGCCTTTATCGTCGAGGGAACTAGCCCCACCGTGTAGAATTAATTTAGGTTGTATTTTAGTCATATATTGTTTAGGGCTGTTTTGTTGATGAACGTCGTCTTCGACAACGTTCAGAGCAATACTTTACATCATCCCAACATTTGGCCCATTTTTTGCGCCAGGTAAAGGAAAGGCCACAAACTAGACAAATTTTGCTTGGTAAGTTAGACTTTGAATTTTGACGGGCCATAGATTCTAATTTTTTACTCTAAAATTGTTAATTGTCTTTTATTTTTTATTGCTCAAGGCTGATCTGAAATTACTAAATATTTGCTATGCTTCCGAGACTTATTCCTCAAAATAATATCCATCACACAATTGCTAATTTTTTAGAGACTTTAAAAAACACCAGTTTTTCAGGAGAAGTTCGTGGCGACTTGGCCAGTCGTTTAATGGGTTCTACTGATAATAGTATTTATCAAATTTTACCTCAAGCGGTAGTTTTTCCTCAAACAACTGAGGATGTTCAAGAAATTTTTCAATTAGCTCAACAAACTCCCTTCGATTCTTTGACTTTTTCTCCTCGGGGAGGAGGGACAGGAACCAATGGACAATCCCTTTCTCCTGGAATTATTATTGATTGTTCTAAATACATGAATCATGTTTTAGAAGTTGATTTAGATCAACAATGGGTTAGGGTTCAACCTGGGGTAATTTTAGACCAATTAAATCAATATTTACAAGGCAATAATCTGTTTTTTGCCCCGTCTCTTGCTCCGAGTAACCGTGCCACTATTGGTGGGATGATTAATACGGATGCAGCAGGTAAAGGATCTCGTATCTATGGCCGAACTAGTGATCATATTTTAGAGTTAACTTGGGTGTTATCTGATGGGACTATTGGGACTTCTTCTGGCATAGATCAAATAAGTTTAAATCAATTTAAACAACAAGTGGGAAGGAGGGGCAAGATTTATCAACAGATAGATGAAATAGTTACCTCAAAACAAAAGTTGATTAACGAAGTTTTTCCAAAAATGACTCGCTTTATGACGGGTTATAATCTAGGGAAGGTTTATGATACAGAACGAAATTTTTTTGATATAAATCGCATTATATCAGGTTCAGAAGGAACTTTGGCTGTCATTACTGAAGCTAAATTAAAGTTGACTAAAATCCCTAAGTTCACTCAATTATTGGTGCTGCATTACTCAGATTTTAATGATGCTCTTAATGATGCAGGATTTTTATTACAGTTTGAACCAGCAGCTATCGAAACTATTGATGATAAAATTTTAGGATTAGCTAAAGAAGATGCTCTATATTTTGAAATTAAAGACTTCATCGGTAAAGCAAAATCTCTTAATTTAGTAGAATTTATTGCCGAAAATAAAGTGGCGATGGAACAAAAAATTGAGGCTGTTATTAAATGTTTAGAACGGCATAAAAATCAAGCTATTGGATATTATTTAGCTGACAACAAAAACGAAATTAAACAGTTATGGAACTTGCGGAAAAGGGGAGTTGAATTATTAACCAATCTACCAGGCGATCGCCAACCTATTGCTTTCATCGAAGATACGGCTGTTCCTCCAGCTAATCTAGCTAATTATACTCAGGATTTACAAAAATTATTCTCAAAATATAAGCTTAATTATGCTATGTTTGGCCATGTAGATGTAGGCTGTCTTCATGTTCGTCCTGCTTTGGATCTCAAATCCCCTAATGATGAAAAATTAATTAGAGAATTGTCTGATCAAGTTGTCACCTTGGTTCGTCAATATGGTGGGGTAATGTGGGGAGAACATGGTAAGGGTTTTCGTAGTGAATATACTTCTCTATTTTTTGGCGAAGAATTATATCAAGATTTGCGTAAAATTAAAGCAGCTTTTGATCCAAATAATAAATTAAATCCTGGTAAAATTGTGACTGCTTATGGTAGTTCCCTGAAAATAGTTCCTTTAGAATCGCCTTTACGGGGACAGTTTGATCGTCAAGTATCTGTGAATTTAAGATCTCAATATCAAAAGGCTTTTCGTTGTAATGGTAATAGTGCCTGTTTTAATTTTAATCCTGATGAGATAATCTGTCCTTCGGCTAAAGCAACCCGCGATCACATTCATTCTCCCAAAGGACGCGCTATGTTATTGAGGGAG
>DLXW01000057.1:0-306 GCA_003448685.1 Cyanothece sp. UBA12306 | reverse complement strand
TGTTATTGAGGGAGTGGTTATTACTCGAATCCCAAGCAGTTAATGAAGTCAGAAGTCAGAAGTCAGAAGTCAGAAGTGATTTTTATAACTGGGATTTATCCCTCGCTTTAAATAATATTAGTCATTATCTTAATAATATTGGGTTGGCTGTCTGGTTGAATAGTTTACTCAGTTTTCCCTTTAAATTTTGGCATACCTGGGGCAAATGGTGGGGAGTTACGGGAACGAAGAGACCGCCGGGCTCCGGGACAAGAAGGAGTCGATCCTCGGGACGCTGAAGCGCTACCGCTCTTCGGCGTGCCGCGC
>DLXW01000257.1:11761-13984 GCA_003448685.1 Cyanothece sp. UBA12306 | reverse complement strand
AGCTTGTTGTCACCCCGTGAGGCCAAAACTTTTGGTCAAGCTGAAGTTGACACTGCTTAATCTTTATAATATAGCTAATCTTTTCTTCTTTTAAATACCAATAATATTGACCCTAAGATTATTAATACTTTGGTTAACCAGTCTCCCCATTTTACATATAAAGTTTGGGTATTACGGCGATAGATTGTTCCTTGATGTAATTGGTACTTATTTATCTTAGATATCCATAAAGTTTGACCTCGAGGACTAATAATAGCAGAATATCCTGTATTAGTTGCCCTAGCCATCCATCGATCTGTTTCAATAGCTCTAATTATATCTTGAGCATGATGTTGAGCGGGCATTGCTTCACTATAATGGGCATTATTAGAAGCTGTAATCATAAATTCTCCTCCTTTTTTGGCTTGACGGCGAAAATGTTCGCTAAAGGCTGATTCATAACAAATTCCTACAATTGCTTGGCCAAAAGGAGTCTGAAAAATCTGATCAACATTACCTGCTGCTAAATGACTATCTAAAGGAGAAAGTCTCTGAATAATTTTACCTAAAATATTTTCAAAAGGAATATATTCTCCTAACGGCACTAACTTGACTTTATCAAAACGGCTTAAGATTTTACCTTCTTTAGTAATGGAAAAAAGACTATTAGTGTAACTTGAATTTTTAGAACCAAATGCACCTAAGATAATCGGCACTTTTTGTTTTAAAATTTCTGAATAAATAGAACTATTAGTTACGATATAATTCCAATCAAAAGGTAAAGCAGTTTCTGGGGTAAGAATCAAATCAACTCTCTGGTCAGCTAATATTTTATAACCTTTAGTATAGCCTTCAATTGCTTTTCTTAATCCCCCAGCATAAAGTTTAATTGTGTTGGGAATATTACCTTGAATTACACCAACTTTTAGAGCATCATCTTTTGCATAACTAAGGGGTTTATTGTACTGATAAAATCCAATAATATGTAAGCTAAAAACAAAAACAATAGAAATAATTATAAGTAAGATAGATTGATTAATATACTGACGATTTTCCTTAAATAAAATGATCCCTTCGGCAATTAATCCATTAGTCGCAACAATAGCACCCGTAATTAGGGAAAATCCTGATAGCTTACTCAGTTGTAAAATTGCTAAATTATTGGGACTTTGGGTATAAGATAAAGAAGTCCACCACAATGGTCCTTGAGTCCAAATTGATTCTAATAAACACCAGATAGCAACGCCCCACAAAACCTTGAACAAAGATTCAATTAAAGGGTATTTAAAATATCTGTTATAAGATTTTAAATTAGCCAATAATCTAATAACAATTGACCAAACACTAACTAATATTGCTCCCCATAAAGTAATAAATAACCAACAAAAAATAGCAATAGCTAAACTAGCTAACCAAGGAACTCCCATCCAAGTCATAGGATGAATACCCGTAATCCAAAATAAAGCTAAGCCATGATAACCCAATCCCCAAGCTAAAGCTATCAGAGTTTTTTGATGAAAAACAATAGATTTAAAAGTTATTTTTTGACTATTATAATGAGCCGATTTCTTAGTTTTAAAAGTTAATAACCACAGGGGAATTAATGCAAACCAAGCAAAATAAAAAGCGGCTACGGGAGCAGTTGCTAAACCCATTAATAATCCGCTTAAAAAAGAAAGCAATATCTGCCGAAAAATACTATCTCTAGAAAATAGACGGGTAGATTCTGAGACAGGAGTATGAGGAGAATAAATCACTGTTTAGCTACAGTCCTAGGGAACAATTAATGTTATCTTGTCAATTATCAACTATTAATTAAGGTCGTTGAAAAGGTGATTGTTGTTCATAAGCGGGAAAAACATCGCGGGGAAAATCTTCAGCAGCCAGACATTTATCCAAAGCTTGAACAGAATTTAGATCAGGAACATTTCGATTAACGGCAATCACACATTCTGAATAAAATCCTGGTCTTAAACTAGCACGACAAGAATTTAAAAGAGTTAGCAAAGGAGAATCTTCTGCGGAAACCGTTTCACCTTCTTCTTCATCTGATGATAATGAAAGACTCGGAATTTCATTATAAATATCCGCCACACAATTACCCAAATCAATCGGTCTTCTCACTTGATAACAAGCTCGAAGGGCATCATCTCCTGCGATAGGAGTAGCTCTGCCGATCATGCTAACACATTTAGATAGTTCTTTCGGGATTAGGGCATCTGAACAAGCCGTAGCAGCTTGATC
>DLXW01000257.1:10982-11509 GCA_003448685.1 Cyanothece sp. UBA12306 | reverse complement strand
TAAAAAAGCCGTAGCAGCTTGATCTACTTCTACATCATACTTTTTCAATTCAGTCATACAGACATCAAATTGATTCCAGCCGCCAGCTATAGCTGGAAACGGAGACATTACTACAGTAAATAAGCCCAGAGGTAAAGGAACTATTGCTGTTAAACGAATTAATCGAGTCAGTAAATTTATCTTAGAAGTTTGAGTCATAATTAGGTACAAATAATTTCATTTTGGATTTTAAACAAACAAACTCAAGAAAATCAAGGTATACATCCAAAAAGTATACTAAATATTTAGGAAAGACGATTAAACTTAAAATAAATTAAGCGATCGCTTTCTGCTTAAATTTCTGCAAATCTCCTAAGTCCAATGACACAAATTTATCTGATTCGTCATGGAATTGCTGCTGATCGTAGCGAATATACCAATGATGCTGCTCGTCCCTTAACCGATCAGGGTCGGGAAAAAACCGCCAAAGTTGCGCAAAGTCTGCAAAAAATCGGCATCAATTTCGACTTAATTTTAACTAGCCCTCT
>DLXW01000257.1:0-10786 GCA_003448685.1 Cyanothece sp. UBA12306 | reverse complement strand
CTAGCCCTCTGGTAAGAGCTTATCAAACAGCAGAAATTTTGCAAACAGTTGGGCTGAGCGACCAATTAGAAATATCTAACTTTCTGTCCCCTGATGGAGAGATTTCTGACTGGGTGAATTGGTGGACTAATTCTGGTTATAATAGGGAAGATAGTCATCTAGCCCTAGTAGGACATCAACCCAATTTAGGTGAGTGGGCAGAAATTTTGCTCTGGGGTACTTCCCAAGGGAAAATAATGGTCAAAAAAGCAGGAATTATAGGTCTGAACTTGCCCCAGGTAGTTACACCAGTTGGCAGAAGTGAGTTATTTTTGTTAACTTCCCCTAAATGGTTATGTCGTAATAATTAAGGTATTTGGGGGAAATCAAATATCTCCTACAATTTTGGGTTAGGGTAACTATTAAGTATAACTATTGAATTTGATTAAGCTCAGTTGCGGCGTTACAGGGAATGACTATGAATGTATGTGAATATATACCAGGGTTAGAAAATATCCCCGCGGCCCGATCGAGTATTAGCTATGTTGATGGCCAAGAAGGAATACTAGAATATCGAGGTATTCGCATCGAAGAACTCGCCGAAAAAGGTAGCTTTCTCGAAACCGCTTATCTTCTGATTTGGGGGGAACTTCCAACCAAATCAGAACTTGAAATTTTTGAAATGGACATTCGTTACCATCGTCGCATCAAATATCGTATCCGCGACATGATGAAATGTTTTCCCGAAACAGGCCACCCCATGGATGCCCTACAAACCTCTGCGGCTGCTTTAGGGCTATTTTATGCTCGTCGTGCCTTAGATAATCCTGATTATATTCGTAAAGCAGTGGTTCGGTTGCTGGCCAAAATTCCGACAATGGTAGCAGCTTCCCATCAAATGCGTCGAGGAAATGATCCGATCCAACCCAACGATAATCTAGATTATGCCGCCAATTTCCTCTATATGATGACGGAACGAAAACCTGACCCCTTAGAGGCGAGAATTTTTGATGTTTGTTTGACGCTTCACGCAGAACATACCATGAATGCCTCTACTTTTTCGGCCATGGTAACTGCTTCAACCTTAACCGATCCTTATGCTGTGGTGGCTTCAGCCGTAGGAACTTTAGCCGGTCCCTTACACGGGGGTGCGAATGAAGAAGTATTGCGGATGCTCGAAGAAATTGGCTCTGTGGAGAATGTCCGGCCCTATATCGAAAATTGCATTGTTAATAAACACAAAATTATGGGCTTTGGCCATCGAGTTTATAAAGTTAAAGACCCTCGTGCCAATATTCTACAAAGCTTAGCAGAACAGCTATTTGAAAAAACTGGCCACGATGAATATTATGCCATTGCCCTAGAAGTCGAAAAAGTCGTAGAAGAAAAGTTAGGACATAAAGGGATTTATGCCAATGTGGACTTTTATTCGGGCTTGGTTTATCGTAAGCTAGGTATTCCTAGCGATCTATTTACCCCACTATTTGCCATCGCTAGGGTAGCGGGATGGTTGGCTCATTGGAAAGAACAACTAGCTGTTAATCGTATTTTCCGTCCTACTCAGGTTTATATTGGTGAGCATAATATGCCCTATATTCCCATAGAAAAACGAGCTATGTCCCAACGAAATGGTCATTAATCAGGGTTAATAGTTTCATAAAAAAGATCAATGTGAGCGGGGAATAGTCAAATATTGAGGTTCCCCGTTTTTGATCAGCAAAAATAGTGCAATGATCACGGGCTCTTTTTCGGGCTTTTTAATTGAAATTGCTGATTCTCTATGTCTGATTTAGGAGGTAAGTTTGGTAAATTAAACTGAGGGTTTGATTCCAAAATAGTAGGAATAGGACCCAACAAAGGAGCCGGTAACAAGATATCCTCATTGTCAGAACGAACTTCTCGCAAGGCACTAGCGCGAAATATTAACCGGAATTTCTTGCCTAAATAACGTTCAAGTAAAGTTTCCACTAAGCGTACTTGATTAGGAGTCACAGGGTTATCAGCATTTTCTTGAACCGTTAAAATAACTTTAGGAGATTGCTTACTCCAAGGAAAATTGGGCCAATTAACTTGAAATTGAATTAACTCTGTTTGTTGCCCCACGGTAATTGTTTTTTTCTGGAGAATTTCCTTGACTTCTGCTTCAACTCTCTCTTGTTGAATCAAATTCCAAAAGCTAATAAATAGGGGAAAAATCAATAATCCAGTCATCGCTAAAAATCCTCCTAAAGCTTGACTGGTACGGCTAGAATTAAGATAATAACCCCCCCAGGTAAAAACCAAAAGACAAGAAAGGGTAATGCCCAAAAAATTGGTTAAATATAGTAAAAATGAACCACTACTGAGTTGCCAATCCTGCTGAGAAAGGGAAATACCTACTACACATAAAGGTGGCATCAAGGCTACAGAGATAGCAGTTCCCGCTAAAGCATCACTAATCCTACTACTAACTTTAGCAAAGCCACTAATCCCTCCAGCAACAAAAGCTACCATTAAATCGGCTAAGTTAGGCTGGGTACGCGATAGAATTTCTGTGCCAAATGAAGTGGCCGGGACCCCAAATAATCCACCTACTAAACCAGAAACCAGAATGGAGACTAAAGTCCCAATTCCGAGGGTTAATAAACTGGTTCTTAGCAGTTGACCATCTGTATCTAACGCACCTAGAGCTAATCCTCGTAAAGGTAACATCAACGGAGCAATCAACATAGCTCCAATAATTACAGCCGTACTGTTCATCAGCAATCCTAAGCTAGCAATAATGCAGGAACTGAGGGTTAAAATCACGAAATTAGTCTGGAGTTGAGACTCTTCTAATAATTCTTGCTGTAATTTAACTAAATTATCTCTCGAAACTTGGGGTATTCTTTTTTTGATCCAGTTTTTCATTGGGTTAACTTCAATTGCCTCTAACCAAAAGTGATGAGGCATCAATTATTTAGCATAGCTTTAACTTTCTGAAATAGTTCACATCAGCTGAAAATAATTAATCAAAAATTCAAGAGGTTAAATTAAGTCTAAAATTTGTCATAAACCCAAAAAAAAGCTAAAAATATGACCCCATTATCAATTTTAGCTTATATAGTATGATTAGTTTCCCTTGTTCTATTTAAGGGCAGCTTAATCACTGACTTACTTTAGATTTTATCAAGATTGCTTCTTAAAGAAATCATGACAAAAAAAGGCCAAATTTACTGTTTTCAAGCTGATTATAAAGAATCAAGTAACTTTGATCAAAATAATATTCCAGACTGGTTATCCTTAAATGTTAATTGGCAAGGCTATTGTATTTCCACAGTTCCTTGGGTGGCTGATGTAGCAAGAGTTTTGGGACTTTTACCTATTGAAGATACTCCAGAAGATTGGATATCTTATTTGGAAAGTTTAGGACTTAGGGGAGTAACTCCTATGTGTTGTGAAGTCTTTTTTGAAAATAGATTGTACTGTTAATTATTAAAATTGGGAGCAAAGGATAGTTAGCTAATCTGTTCTCAACTTGATGAATTAGACTTATCTCGGTTTATTTTATTTTAGGTTTTGTGCCAACCAACCAAGATAATCTGCACTTCCTTTGACAATCGGTAAAGCAATAATCTCGGGAACTTCGTAAGGATGAATCTGTAAGATTTTCTGTTCTAATTCGTCATAGAGAACCTGACTACTTTTGATAAAACAAATCCATTCCTCATCATTATAAATTTGGTTCTGCCAACAATAATGACTGGTAATGGGTCCAATAATTTGAACGCATCCCGCTAATTTTTCTTGTAATAAACTGTTGGCAATGTTATCTGCCTCAGATTTACTTGGTACAGTTGTCATTACAGTAATATATTCTTGTGGCATGGATTCCGTTTCTGTTATATTTTTGATTGATCCCGAACTTCATTTTAGAATAGCATAGGTTTAGACCGGATCTTTTCCTAAGTTTAGCAGTCACTGGTATGAAAATTTTTCTAGGTGCAGATAGTTACGGGTTTGATCTTAAACAGGCAGTTAAAAATTACCTACTCAATCAATTATTCGATGTTGAGGATTTAGGAATCAAAGACTCCAATGAACAAACACCTTATTATGAGACGGCTTCTAAGGTAGCACGGCGTGTAGCTGATCACTCAGGTAATCGAGGTATTTTGATCTGTGGTACTGGTATGGGAATGGCAATCATTGCCAACAAACATCCAGGCGTATACGCAGCAGTGTGCGAAAATGTCGAAGCAGCCCGAAGGTCCCGCTCTATTAACAATTCTAACATTTTAACTCTAGGTGGATTGGTAACAAAACCCCAGATAGCCCAAGAAATTTTGGATATTTGGCTAAACACTAAATTTACGGAAGGTTGGGACTCTTCTATCCAAGATTGGTTGCATAATTCGATGGAAGATATTGCCCAAATAGAAACAGAAAAGTTTCGCAATATGGACGAGATTTAACTATTCATCGATAATAGCATTACGATCAAGTAATAACAGAGTTCGTAATTGATCTGTATCTAATTGAGTTAACCAGTTTTCTCCAGCATCTACAGTTTGTTCGGCTAATTGTTTTTTACTTTCTAACATTTCATTTATCTTATCTTCCAGGGTTCCCGTACAGACAAATTTATGGACTTGAACATTACGTTTTTGTCCAATACGGAAAGCGCGATCTGTTGCTTGATTTTCTACCGCAGGGTTCCACCAACGATCAATATGAAATACATGATTTGCGCGGGTTAAATTTAAACCTGTTCCCCCTGCTTTTAAAGAGAGAATAAAAATCTGTGGACCATCAGGAGAATTTTGAAAATGATCAATCATTTCTTGTCGTTTTTGTCGACGAGTTGCACCGTATAAAAAGAGAACATCTTGGGAAAATTTGGCTTTTAGATAGGGTTGTAGGAGTTTTCCCCATTCAGAGAATTGGGTAAAAATTAAAGCCCGATCACCTTCTTCGATTAATTCCTCTAACATCTCTTCTAATCTCAATAATTTACCCGAACGTTGAGCCAAATCTAACTGTTTTTCTTTTAAAAATTGAGCCGGATGGTTACAAATTTGCTTAAGTTTGATCAATAAACTTAAAATCAGTCCTTGTCGCTGAATTCCTTCTTTATCTTCCAATTCTTCTAGGGAACTATCCACAAGTTTTTGATAAAGTTCTGCTTGTTCAGAAGATAAACCACAAAATACATTCATTTCTTGTTTTTCGGGTAAATCTTGAATAATATTATGATCTGTTTTTAAGCGTCTTAGAATAAAAGGACGAACTAGCGATCGCAAAATTTGTAAAGACTCTCTATCTCCATATTTTTCGATTGGTGTCGCAAAACGCCGTTGAAAAAATTGTTTTGTTCCTAAAAAATTAGGATTAAGAAAATCTAAAATTGACCACAATTCTGCTAGTCTATTTTCTACGGGAGTTCCTGTTAAAGCAATACGAAAATCTGCATTTAATTTACGCACTGCTTGGGACTGTTTTGCTTGAGAATTTTTAATATTTTGTGCTTCATCTAAAACTACTCCTTGCCATGCAATTTGTTCAAGAGTTTTGGCATCACGAAATACCAAAGAATAACTCGTAATAACTAAATTCTTGTTTTGAACCTGTTTAACAAATGTTTTTCCTTTTTTGCGTTTGTCTCCATGATGAATCATGGTTGATAGGGTTGGGGCAAATTTTTTTACTTCGCGCTCCCAATTATTTAAGACTGACGTTGGACATACTACTAAGGTTGGTTTAGTTAGCATATCTTCTGCTTTCAAATGCAGCAAAAAAGCAATCAATTGGGGAGTTTTTCCTAATCCCATATCATCGGCTAAACAAGCTCCTAATCCCCATTTTTCTAGGAATGCTAACCAACCTACTCCTTTTTTTTGATAAGTCCTTAATTGTCCTTTAAATCCTGGGGGATTATCTATTATTTTAATAGATTGATTGTTAGTTAAATTATTAATTAGTTCTTGTAAAACTCCAGAAGCTTCAAACTTAACAACGGGTAGTTTAGCAATAGATTGAGTATCTCCGGTACTCAAACGTAAAGCATCTTCTACTGACAATTTAATGGGGTCATAGGATTCATTTAAAATGGTTTGAGCAGCCCTAACATCAGCAGGTTGTAAAGCTATCCATTCTCCATTTATTTCTACTAAAGGTGATTTTTGTGCTAAAAGTTTTTCAAAGTCTTTTTGAGAAATTGTTTGTTGGCCAACGGCTAATTTAAGTTTATAATTAAGTAAGGTTTTTAAGTTAAGATGATTATCTTTTTTAGCATTTATTTCTGCTTCAATGCTAATTCCCAATCTTTTTTCTTCTTGCCCTTTAGCTAAACTTGGGGGTGAAATAACCCCTAATCCATTTTCCTCTAATATTCCTCGACTTGATTTAATAAATTCGTAGACTTCAATAGGATTTAATTCACAATAACAAGGCTGACTTGTTTGTAAACTTTCTGCAATGGGAGAATACAAACGAGAAGCTAAACCTAAGCCTTTTAATAAGGTTTCTTGGGGATTTTCAATAGTTCTTTCTTTCCAAGATAATTGTTCAACAGGATAATTCCAAATAGTTTGAGCATCAACTAAGTATTCACTATTATCTAAAGCTTGTAAATAATATTTTAATTTCCAATTAACGAAGCCAGAATTAATGGTATTTGAGGCAGGTGGTTCTAATTCAAAACAAACTCTAAATTGTTTGATCCCCAGTTTTTTATTATGAGGAGTAACTACATATTCTTCAATAGATAGTATCCAATTATTTAAGGCATTTTCGAGTCTTTTAACTTTCCTATCTGAGGTAATAAAATCAAGTTTTGGTTCACTCAAAGATTTGAGCCACTGTTGTACTAATAAATCTTGATTAACCAAAGAATTTGACTCAAAAAGCAAAGTCACATTAGTATTGATGAGGTTACTCAAACAGTCTAAAATTAATTGTTGTGACTCTAGAGATTGTCTTTCGAGACTCAAATCAAATTGGCTGTTATCAGAATAACTAATACATACCCTAGGCATTCCTTGACTAAATTGAGAAAATCGCTTCTGATCAATGTTACTATCTAGGAGAGGAAACCATTGTCCTTGACTTTTTTCCTCGTCTAAATTAATAATACCTGGCACGAATTTTGCTCTAGCTAATAAATCAAGACTCCAACGGTAAATATGAGTCCAAAATTTTAAGTCTTCTCCTAAATAATTAGCATCTTTTTCTGATAATCCCAGGGGTATTTTACTTAATAAACTAATTGTTTCGGCAGAATTTAGATAAAATCCTGGTACTTGCCAAGGTAAAAAAAGTAATTCATTATTTTCTATTTTCAAGTCATTTTCTGTTAATTGAGAAGACAGAAAAGGAACACTAACTTTTGTTTTTTTTAAGACTTTGCTGGGTAAATTTATGATTTTAATTTTATATTTTTCTTCTAGGTTAATATCTAAAAGTAATTCTTTAGATTGTAAAAAATTTATGAATTCTGACTGATTTAGAATAAAAGGATGGAAATTACTCGATTCATTCTCAGATAATTGAGGGTTAATACTTCGCCAGGTTTCTCCCCAAATAAAAAAGTAACTTTGATCTGTATCATTAATCCAACTACCGTGTAAAGTAGACATAAGTTGTAAACAGATATTAACTATAATATGTAAAATAAATTGCCATTATCTTCAGACTTAATCTACTGTCCTACAGCAACGGCAATTTCTGCAAATACCTGATATTATACAACTTTTCTCTACTACCCTGGGAAAAAACTATCTGTCAAAAATTTAGTATTGGGTAAGTTTGACGAGTTTTACCAAAAATTAGAGAATTATTGTGGAAAGTTCCTAATCTAGAGATTAGATTTTATAAAATTTAATTGACAACTGAATATTTAGAAATAGAACTTGTCAACTTAGAAATTTCATCCATTAAATTAGAGCGTTCTTCATACAATTTTTGTAGCTTTAACTTCAAAGTAAGATTTTCAAACTCTAATTCTTCTATACTGGTTGATGCTCTTTTTCTATCAAATAATTGTGCTTTTTTCCTATTTACATCAATCTTTTGTTCGTTTTCAGGTTCTTGGGAATAGGATTGATTGATATTCTCGTCGGATAATTGATCCAAGGCAACCGTACCTATTGTTTTTGCTCCTTCTAAATTAGCTCCAGCAATTCGAGCAGCTGTAAAATCTGCATGGGAAAGATTAGCATTTTTTAGATTAGCTTTTGCTAAATTGGCTCCAGTCAAATAAGAGTTACTCAGATCAACTTCTTCCAAATTAGCTGCTTCAAGATTAGTATCAATTAAATAACATTCAATTAGATAAGCTCCTTTGAGGTTAGCCTCAGCAAAATAAGCTTTACTTAAATCAGCATTAGTGAGAAAAGCGTTGCTTAAATCAGCTTTACCTAACATAGCTCTAAAAAGAATCGCGGAGGTTAGATCTGCATTGCGAAGGTTAGCATTTCTTAGAAAAGCACCGGTTAAATTAGCTTGATAGAGAATACATTCCTCAAGATTAGCTCCGATAAGATTTGCATTTGTGAGATTTTGACGACTTAGATCGGCTCCTTTGAGATCAGGGATGATATCAACATTATTGTCGCGCCATTCGTTCCAAGCATCTATACTATGAAGCAGTAAATCAATGTGATTTTTGTTAGCCATTATTGTTCTCGTTTTGTTACAAATCTTTACTTGTCATTTCAGTATATCCCCTCATGAAACGATTAGTTAGTGATTTGGATCACAATGAAAAGAATTAGTGGGACTTAAACAAAAATTAAGCCCAAATGAAGAATGAAGAATGCAGAATTTAGAATGAAGAATGAAGAATGCAGAATGAAGAATGAAGAATGAAGAATGAAGAATGAAGAATGAAGAATGCAGAATGAAGAATGAAGAATTTAGAATTAAAAGCCTGATGATCCTTATTCCCTATTTTAAGTCTTTTCTCTAGTCCACAAGTTCAAGGCGATCGCTTTTCAATTTGTTGTTAGTTCTAAGAGACTATCTGTCAATAAAACACTTCTGACTTCTGACGTCTGACTTCTGACTTCATTCACTCCCGAACACGCACACTACCCGACAACCGTTAAGGTAGTTACGATCCTCGCGCGCATCGAAGCTGTTGCGGTAAGCGGAACGGCAGTTAAAAGGATTGTAGTTCCAGGAACCGCCCCGCAGTGGAGAACGATTATTATCTCCATTTAGCCAAATACTGCCATCTGAGGGGGCATTTTGATAGTTTTTATGCCATTCATCGGCGCACCATTCCCAAACATTGCCGTGCATATCGTATAATCCAAAGGCATTAGGGGGAAATTGACCTACAGAAGTCGTTTCTTTCCTGTATTGCCCTTTTGGTTCATCAGCAAAAGTATAAGTTGCTCTATAATTAGCTAAGTCTCCTGTAATGGTTTGGCCAAAGTGAAACGGTTGATGATATTTCTCATTCCATTGTGCTAATGTCAACCCCTCACTGTTTACTGTTAACTGTTCACTGTTAACTGACCTACAGGCGTATTCCCATTGTGCTTCACTGGGTAATCTATATTGCTTTCCAGTTCGCTGAGAAAGTCGCTTACAGAACTCCACGCATTCATACCAGTTGACTGTTTCTACAGGACGTTGATCGCCTTTAAAATTGGATGGATCTAATTCTAAATCTATATCTATTTTGTCCAAAGCAGCGATCGCTTTCCATTGTGCTTGGGTAACGGGATATTTCCCCATCGAGAAAGGGGGAACTGTAACTTGATGTTGGGGTTTTTCCCTTCTATAACCGTCCCAATCAAACTTTTTGACCAATCTTTCAATTTCAGCATCATCTGTCCCCATCCAAAAAATACCACCAGGGATAGAAACCATTTCTAAGCTGACATCATTTCCTAAATCTTCCGCAAAATATTCCGCTTCTTGGGTTTCGCGGGTAACTTCTTCTCCTTTGCTATTAACCGTAATTACTGCAAAGGAAAACTTAGGAAAATTCGGTTGTGATGGAGTTATTGGCGATGATTTTGTCTCCAGAGATGAACCCCGACTCTCGGTTTGACGTTGCATATTTATACCTGCTCCCTGCTCCGAAGCTCCGAAGCTCCCTGCTATCCTCACTAACCCGATCGCGATCAAAATCCAACCTAGCTAAATATTTAATCCCATTAATAGCATCGCGATCAGCAGGAGAAATAGCCAAAACCCTAATCCAAAATTGTTCTGCTAATTGATAATTTTGCTGCATTTGCTCCCGAAAAGCATCTAACTTGAGAGTTTCAGCATCTCTTAGGGTTGCTTGTTGGGGTAACAAAATTAAATGGTATTTTGTCGCGGGTTCCACCACTGCATAGGGAGTTTGAGAAGTATTTTTATACTGTTGAACAATCTGGGAAACTCGGTAACGCAGTCGATCATAGAGACGTTCTACCGTAGCGCAATTATCTGTCCCTTGAAACCGCAAAGCTTCCAACAGCGCGTAGGTAAATGCTCCCTGTTGTAGTTCCTCTATCTCATAGGTGGGTTTAGTGGAAATGGGTGTCGGGGTAGCAGGTATATCGGGTGAATCTCCTGTAAAGAGGAAAACTCGATTAAAATTCCCTTCATTGGGATTTTTACACCATTTTTGAATAGCCTCTGCATCTCCCTTAGCATAATCGAGATCTTTGAGACTATCATAATGATTAATACCAATAGCGATCGCCCAATTTCTAGCCATCCTTGTTCTTGATTTTAGATTTTAGATTTTAGATTTTGGATTGGAAATAGTAAGTCGAAAATTGTCCTTCATTAATAATCACACAAAAAAACAAATTCCTCCCACACTTCCCACACTCCCCACACTCCC